>CANRGU010000001.1 GCA_947630255.1 uncultured Clostridia bacterium
CTATAGTTAAAACATAAATAAATAATGCTATATTTAAATATTTTCTTTTAGTTGAATATTTATCTTGTTTAAATAACATCAATAATGTTACCAATATTATAGGAAGATAAAATGTTTTTACAAGTCCTTTTATTTGTACAAATATCATAGAAAATCCATATTTTGTATAGCTGTTTATTAAGAATATAGCAAAATATACAGCAGTACATAAATAATATATTATAAGCTGCCATTTACTTTTTTTATCTACTTTTATTAGTGTGTAAATTATGATATAAACCATAAAAATAGCTCTTGCAAATATACCAATACTTAATTGATTTGATACATTTCTTACACATAAAGAGGTTATTATATCAATTATTGGTTGTAACATTATATATAATATAAAAATATTTTCAAAATTTATTTTATTTTTTATAGCACTAATTTTTTTCATTTAAATCCTACTTTCTATTTTTTTATTTTAAATATGATTTTTACAATATAATAAAATTTTAAATGTATTAAATAAAAAATTATTTTTCTATTTAAAGATAATAGCTTTATATATTTATTTTTAGAATAATTTTTAAAATTATTATTTATATATTCTAAAATAATATTTAATAATTCATCTTTTTCTTTTTTAGTTGAATTAATATTTGTAAGTATTCGTACTATGCAAGAAATATATAAATGATCTATTACTAAAAATTCAATTTCATTATAATATTTTTCAAAACAATTATTTTTCTTTGCATAATTTATTATTTCATTAAAGGCATCTATTAAATCTAAATTTTTTCGTAAATTATTAGAATTCATAATTGAGCCTTGTCTTAATAAATAATTATATAAATTTTTAGGTAAGATACACATTTTTTTAGATTTTAAAAATAATTTAAAACTAAAATCAATGTCCTCATACCACACATTACTTCTGAATTTTAAATCATCATCTAATAAACTTCTTTTGATGATTTTATTACATGCACAAAGGTTTCCAAAAATCATTTGAGTATTAAAATCATATATTTCATATTCATTTGGAAATGTTTTTGAAGTTAATTCATATTGTTCATTTACCACATTAAAACCACATATTACAAAATCAGCTTGCTCTTGCAATATTTTATTGTACATTTCATAAACCATATTAGTTTCTATATAATCATCACTATCTACGAATATTACATAATCAGAAGTAACGAGTTTTAATCCTGCATTTCTTGCAGCTCCAAGTCCCTTATTTTTTTGATTTATAACTTTAATAATACTAGTATATTTTGCATAATATTTATCAATTATTTTTCTGCAATTATCGGTACTACCATCATTTACTATGATGATTTCGATGTCTTTGAATGTTTGATTTACCAAAGAATCTAAGCATTTTTCTAAATATTTTTCTACATTATATACTGGCACAATTATACTTACTTTAGCCATTCTTTAACCACCTAAATTTATTTAATAATTACTAATGAGATTTTAGCGTTAAATATATTTTAATCGGTATAACATTGTTAGTATAAAGCATTTTACATATAAGTCGATTTTTAAAGCTTTCGTTTTTAAAATATTTATTATTTTTCCAATTAGGAAATTTATTTTTCATTAAATTAATTATTTCTTTTCTTTTATTTTTACCTTCTTTGTAAAGTAAAAATCTTAATGATGCTTCGCGTAGTAAATGCATAATATAAAGATATTCTAGCTCTTCTTTATGATTATTTTGAAATTTTGAAGATAATTCTTCCATAACAGGAAATATATCTTCTAGTTTTTTACTGTATTTCATTTGGTTCATGGTAGAGCCATTTCTAATCAAATAATTATAAAGGTAAGAATCTATATATCCAATTTTATTAGTATATAACGCAAGTGTTGGGATCGTTGCTAAATCCTCATAAATACGATTTTCTAAAAAGAAAATATTATTATTTATAATTAAATCTCGTTTAATTATTTTATTCCATGCTCCGCTTTCTCTAATAATATAATTATTATTAATATCATTTGGATACATTAATCTATTAAAATTTTTCTTTTTTACATTATCTGTTACTAAATATTCGTTACAACAAACAATATCTAAGCCTTCGCTAAGTGCTTTATTGTATAACTCTTCATACATATTAAGCTCTATCCAGTCATCACTATCTACAAATCCTATGTATTCTCCAGTAGCCTTTGTTATTCCTAAATTTCTGGCAGTGGCTTGTCCACCATTTTCTTTTATAAAAGACTTAATTTTGTCTGGATATTTAGCAGAATATTCATCTATTATGTTTTGCGAATTATCTGTGCTACCATCGTTTATTAAAATTATTTCTATGTCCTTTAATGTTTGATTTACTAGAGAATCTAAGCATTTATTTAAATATTGTTCTGTATTATATACAGGAATTATTACACTTACTTTATACATTTTGCCTCCATTATATATTAACTTTAAAAACTTTATTTATTGGCTTTTTTATTAAATCTTTTTCGTAATCATTTAATGCAAAAAACCATAATAAAACTGAATATACTATAGTATATAATACAATTTTTAATCCTACAACAATTATATTAGAAGACATATACATATTATTAATTAAAAGTGTAGGAACAAAAATTATTAACACAGGAATAGACATTTTGAATATATTTTTCCAAAATCTAGGTATATCTATATTTGCCTTTTTATAATAATATATATTCATAGTTATCCATTGTCCAAGAAGACATGCAAGACTTGTTCCAATTGCAGAACCTACTGAACCAAATTTTTTTGCAAGTGGTATACTTATAAATAAATTTGCTATTGCTATAAAAAAGTATACAACAGTTCTAAATTTGTGCATATTTTTAGCTTGAAGAATATTTATTCCCACATTTTGTATTAATGGCACAATTGCAGGAACCATTAATATTAATTCTGTCCAATAAGATTTTTCATAACCTTCTCCTGCCCAAATTTTAATAAATTCATGTCCAAATATAACAAATCCTGTAGTTATTAAAGCCATTATTATATATTGAAGTCTACCAGTTTGAATAAATATATCAGAAATTTTTTCATCAGATTCTTTATTTTCTACAAGCATTGTAATTTTTGGAAGTAAAACTCCATTAATTGCAGTTGATAAAGAAATATATATGGTTTGTATTTGTGCTGCTACTGTATATATTGCAACTTCAACAGTTCCTACAACAGAACCTAATATAAATTGATCAATATTTAAATTTATTTTATCAACAATTATTGCTAAAAATATAAAAAATGAATATCCAAAAATTTCTTTAAGCAATTTAGTATCAAATTTGCCGAATTTAAATTTTATTTTTATTATTGCTAAACAGTAAATTAAATTAATAACTAAACATGATATATTTAATACTGTTGTAACTACTGTCATTGCAACAGACCTATATCCCATATATAGCAAAGGAAGCATAATACATGGCATTAA
Source organism: uncultured Clostridia bacterium (assembly GCA_947630255.1). GTDB lineage: Bacteria > Bacillota > Clostridia > TANB77 > CAG-508 > CAG-452. The sequence continues at coordinate 3,444 of CANRGU010000001.1, forward strand.
AATAATTCTTACAATATTAACAACTTTAGAAAATATAAATTTTTCATAGGCTGTAATTATAGAACCAAAAATACTTAAAGGGAATGTAAATACTAAATTAATAATTAGTATAATTGTCATTATTTTTGCTTTTTGTAACTCTTGAATAGTCATTGTATCTGCAAACATATTATCAATATTAGCATAAAGTATTGCACCCATAATTCCAGCTACAACGCCTATAATAGAGTATATAATAAAAAACATTCCATTTAATTTATACTGTTCTTGAACTTGATTTTTTGCTCTATATCTAGATGTATATATAATTATTGCATTACCAAAACCTAAATCTAAAACAGTTAAATATCCAATAATTGATGAAATTAATGAATAAGTTCCATATTCAGACTGTCCCATTATTCTTATCATTATAGGAGTATAAATTAATCCAACTAATATATTTAAAATAATAACTACATATGATAAAATACTTCCAATTTTTATTTGGCTTTTCATAGCATGCTCCTTATTATAGTCCCATATTTTTTACAAGAAATTCATAAACTCTATTGCTAGAGTTTCCATCTTGAAATTTATGTGAAATTTGTTTCGTGTTTATTCGATTTTCCTTAGCGACATCATTCCCTGAGGCAACATTTGTAATAAACAATTTTAAATCTTCAAAATTATTTATATATTCACCTTTTATTACATCATAAATATTATCATATACAAATTCGAAAACTTTTTTGTATTCCTCTAAATCATCAGTAGTAATAGCAATTGGTTTATCTGTTAATAAATAATCATAATATACAGATGAATAATCAGTAATCAATGCATCAGTTTGCCCCAAAAATTCATATAGATTTATATTATTTTTATTTAAATCTTCATTTGTAAATATAACAAAATTAGATAAATTTTCTGTTTTAATTACAGATAAATCTTGGGCAGGATGTGGCTTTAAAACTAATAATATATTGTGTTTTTTCAAAACATCATTCAAAGCTTTAAGATCTTTTGTATTATAAATAACTGGTATTCCTAAATTAAATGTATTGTTCATACTTAAGCTGAAATCATTGCTTTCCCTTTGCCTATATGTAGGAAGCCAGAGTATTATTTTTTCATAATTTTTATTTTTTAAAATATTTTTAATATTTTTATTAGAAAATAAATCATCATTTCGAGGATAGCCTAAGTCTATAAATTTATTTCTATCTATGCCAGTCAATTCAGAGAGAATGTCATCAAAAAAAGGTGATAGACTAAGAAAATAATCTACATCTCCAATTAACTTACAATATTCTATAACTTTTTTGTATGGCATTCCATGTCCTAGATATAATCTTTTTTGATGTTTATTTCTTTTATAAACTAATTTATTACAATCAATTATATATTTTGCATTTAGATGTATATAAAAATCTTTTATTTTTTCAAAGAAAGAAAGTTTTCCATAATGATTTATAAAATATACATTTTTTTCATGTATGTTGTTGTATAAAGTTTTATCATTAACAAACCAAAAAATTTTATAACTTTCATTAACTTTATTTTTTAGTAAATTAAGATATAAAGAATATGTATTATCAGATAAATCTGGATTGCTTTCTAATATTATATATTTTTTTAAATGTATAGGAAAATTATATATTATTTTTTTTAATGTTTTTTTCATAATTTATACCTTTTTAACTTTATTTTTTTTAACTTTAAAAATATCTTTATAACCTATTGCTGCAATAGCAATAATTAAAAGAGCAAATGAAATAGCTTTCCATATTCCACTTTCTAATAATATAATAGCAAACAAACCAAAAGTAGCACTTATTCCATATAGAATAAAAACAGCTTGTTTTTGAGAATATCCTCTATCAATTAATTTATGATGAAGGTGACCTCTGTCTGCTTTAAATACGGCTTTAAAAGATTTTTCTCTAATAATTCTTCTTATAATTGCAAAAGATGTATCAAATATTGGTAAGGCAAGAACAAGCAAAGGTGCGATGATTATAATCGCTGTATATGTTTTTGCAATACCTAATATAGAAATAACTGACAACACAAAACCTATAAAATTAGAACCAGTATCTCCCATAAAAGTTCTAGCTGGATTAAAATTAAATGGTAAAAATCCAAGCAAAGAACCTGCTAGCGCTGTTGCAAGTATTATTGATATGATAGGAGAGGAATTTAATATAAATATTATCATTAAGCATATTGCTGAAATTAGGGAAACTCCAGTAGATAAGCCATCTAAGCCATCTATTAAATTTATTGCATTAGTTATTCCTATAATCCATATAACTGTGAATATTCTTAAAAACCATTCGTTAGAAATAATAGTTCCAGCACGTGATATTATAATTTGATCCATAACTACACCACTAGAAACCACGATTATTGCAGCTATAAGTTGTCCCATTAATTTAACTAGTGGATTTATGCCTTTTGTATCATCTATATAACAAAATAGCTCTAAAACGCATATCCCTAAGAATAAACCAATTAATTTTTTATAATAATTATTTGCAAATATATCTAATTTTTTTTCAATAACCATTGTAACAATTAGATAGGTTGCAGAAACTAAAAAACCAATTACAATTGCAATTCCACCAAGACGTGGCATGATTTTTTTGTGTATTTTTCTTCCGTCTTTTGGTATATCTAAAGCTTTAACTTTTCGAGCAAGTCTTACGGTGTAAGGTGTAAACACATATGCAGTTATAAAAGCAAGCAAAAATGTAATTGCAATATCTCCCCACATTTAAAATACCTCCAAATATTAATAGTCCATAATGATTTTATCTTTAAAAGTCAGTTTTGTCAACAGGTGTAAGTAATGTTTGGGTAGGCAATATTAAAGGGTAATTTCTATAGAAACTACCCTAAATATATTAGCTATTATATTCATTTAATAATTCATCAAAGTCTTTTTTAGTTAAATTTTTAAAATCCTGTTTAAATCTAGTGTATTCGCTGTCCCACAGATTATATAAGTTATCTCCTTTATGATTTGGTAAATTATAATTTTCTTTTAAATATTTAGAAAAGTATAAAGTATATTTTGTAGATCCATATATATTTAAGTGAGAAGAATTATAAAAATCAGTAGAAAAATCAATATTAGTAAAATTATCTAGTGTATTAAAGTTGAGTACCGTAAAATTATTTTCTTGTAAAATAGCACTAGCGGAATTTAGTCTATTATCAATAGGATTTTCAAACGATCTTTTTGGAATTACAAATAGTACATTTAAATTATTGTCTTTAATATAATCTATTAAATCTAACAAAATTTTTTTATTATCTTCTGGTAATTCCACAGCATCATTTGACCAAACATATTCATCAATAGGTTGTGTTTCAGACGTTGTCCTTGAAAATAAATAACCTTTGTATAAGTTAGTTCTATCTTCAAAACTTTGATTTGAAATATATTTCCAAAGGCTATGGTACAACGAAATACCGAAATAATAATTAATATAATCTTTCTTTTTAATATTTGTATAGCTTAATAAATTGTTAATGGCATCTATTCTATTTTGAGAAAATTTCATAGTGTCAATACCGTGTCTAATTTCTCCCTCTGTTAAACTAGATAAAGAATAACCAAACATTGTTATATCAATAACATATAGGGAAGGAGTCTGATATTTTTGAGATTCTTTAATAAGGTATTTAATTAGTGGAATAGGCTGTGAAGGAGAAGATAATATACCAGTTGTGTATCCATATAAATCATAAGCAAGCACAGAATTAAAATGTATATAAGCATTACTGCTTCCTAAATAAATAACATCTAAAGAATTTTTTGGTTCGTCATAAAAATAAGAAACAGAATTTTCAGATATCCATAGAATTTTAAATGTATAACAAAATAAAACTACGAAAATAAGTAAAAATAATATACTTTTTAATAGATGCTTCATTAATTTTCTCCTAATAACTCAATTAAACCTAGATCCCACATTAAAAAAGCAACTTTTTTATTATTAAATAAAATTGCTTCTTTTGGTTCTCTAACAAGAAACGCACCATCATCAATTAAATTATTAATTGTTTTATCTATATCATCTACTGAATAGCAAGTATGATATAAATATTGTCGCTTCTTTAATATATTATCAACTATTTTACCAGAAATCAACTCTATTTTAACATTATTTTCTAAAGTAACCATACATAAATTAGCATTCTGATTGGCATCATATACTATTTTGCTTACATCAATAATATTAAAATATTTTTTTAACTTTGATAATGTTTCTTGTATGTTACTTGTTGCTATCCCTATATGATGGAAATTCATTTATTTATCACTCCTACATTTTATTTAAATTTTGTAATAGGTAAAATGAATATACTATAAGTAACATAATTTGTCAATTAATTACAATAAAATATTTTTTACTACATAATATTTCCGTTTGTTATTGCTATATTTTGTCCAGTAATACAGTCTGCATTTTCAGATAGTAAAAATTTAAAAGTAGGAATAACATCACTGACTGATAAATTTTTACCTGTTGGACTATTCATTGCATTTTGCTGTACAATTAATTCAGGGATACTTTGTAAAAATTTTGTTTCCATCATGGTTGGGGATATACCATTAACTCTAATTCCCTTATCAGCATATTCATTAGAAAGGGCCTTAACAAGACCTAATAGAGAATATTTTGAGGTCACGTAACTAGCAACATATTTTGGAGGAATATTAGTGGTACAAGATGTTAACATGACTATTATTTTTCCATATTTATTTTTTACCATGTTTGGAATAAATGAATTTAAAATAATAACTAAAGAGCGAAGGCAGATATCTAGATCAGTTTTAAATTTATTCCATGTTAATTTAGTAAATTTCATATTTTCATATTTGCCTGCTGGCAAATGAACAATGTGCGTTGGTATTTTGCCAGATTCCTTTATTTTTTCTACAAATTTATAAGTATCATCTTCATCTAAAAAATTTCCTTCTAATAAAATAAGTTTATCTGCTAACTTCTCTTTTAAATCTAGCAATTTACTATTATCTCCTATATGATGTGCAATTATATAGTCATACTCGTTAAATACTTGTGTAATTAATTCTACACCTACATCAGATGAAGCACCTGTAATTAATAATACTTTTTCACTCATCAAAAACACCAACTTTCATAGTTCCCCTTACAACTTTTTGGGATTTATTATTTAAAATTTCAAAACGAATTGTAAATTGATTAAATATTTCATTAATTTCTATTACTGTTCCTTTAATAGTTAATGGACTATCAGAAATAAATACAGGCTTTTTAAACAGAATATCCACACCATGTATAAGACTATATTTTCCGGGTATATATACTCCAGCAAGTGTAGATAAAAATGATGCAGTAAGCATTCCATAAACTACTTTTTCATTGTAACCTTTAGACTTTGCAAAATCTAAATCATTGTGCAAAGGATTAATATCTCCGGTTATATTACAAAAAGCCTTTACCATTTCTTCTGTTAAATTAACTTCAAACATTTCTTCTAAACCTATTTTTATATCTTTAAATTTATATTCATTCATAACAAATTCTCACTTCACATTATAAGAATAACGTTAATAAATTAAAATATTAACATACTTTATAAAGTATAATTATAAAGTGACATAATTATATATTAAGTGAGATAAATCTGTCAATAAATTAAAAATCTAAAAATATAGAATACACCATAAATTTATAGTGTATTCATCTAAAAATAAAAATATTAATTGCTATATTTATTTAATACTTTATTAAAATCTTTTTTTGTCAAGACTTTAAAGTCGTTCTTAAATCTAACATATTCATTTTCCCAAGAAGCATATGCCTCATCGCCTTTATGGTTTGGTAAATCATAATGTTCTTTTAAATATTTAGAAAGATATAAAGTATATTTTGTTGCTCCATATACATTCAAATGAGAACCATTGAATAATTCTTTAGAGTAATCAACATCGAAATCTTCAAGGGTATTAAAGTTTATAACCTCAAATCCATTTTCTTTTATTATTTTTATTGCTTGATTTAAAGTTATATTTCTACCTTCTGAATATAATCTTGGAGGTACTACAAATAATACATTTAAATTTTTCTCATGGATATAATTGAGTAAATCATCTAAGAATTCTTTATTTTCTTTAGGAAATTCGACTACATTAGGTAATTTAACTAAATCTTCTTTCCAATAATATTCTTTTTGAGGATTTATTTGGACAGTTTCTTCTGAACATAAAAATCCTTTATAAAGATCTAGCGAACCTACAAAATTTTTATTAGACAAATGTTTCCACATATTATGATATAATAAAAAGCTAAATTCATAATTTATATAATTATCTCCAGATTTGTAGTTTGGATTATTTTCTCCTAAATCAAGAGGTTCCAAAAATGCCTTAATAGCATTTGTTCTATTTCTAGAAAATTTCATTGCATCTGTAACGTCTCTAAGATTTACTTCTTCATAATATTTATTTAATTCAGAAGCAAGTTGATAAATATCTATTATATAAAGTTTAGGTTTTTGATATTTTTCACATTCATCCATAACATATTTGGTCAAAATAAAAGGCTGCGCAGGAGAGGCTAATATTCCAGTTGTAAATCCATATAAATCATAAGCTAAAACAGAATTAAAATGACAAAATACAGTACTTGAGCCTATATATGCAATGTCTAACGAATTTTTTGGTTCTTCATAAAAGTATGAAATAGAATTTTTTTCTAACCAAAATATATTAATTATGTTATAAAAAAATATGCATAAAATAAGTAAAAATATTATACTTTTAATGACTTTTTTCATTATTTGTGCCTCCTCTAAAATTGTCTATATATAAATGCCGCAGGATCATAACCTACACCGTAGCATCCTAATATTATAATTGCAAATATCAAAATATATAACATTCCCCATCTAAATATTATATTTTGCTTAAATAATTTTTCTCTAACACTACCGCTGCGTGATAATTTGTCTACAGCAAATAAGGTTATTAATGAAATGATTAATACTCTAAAATCTTGTATATCTAATCCAGCAGTAAATATAGATTTATTATCTAGTAGTACCCAAGGATTCCATACAAACATATTTTTAATGATTTCTACAGCATTTCCTACACTAGAAGCCCTAAAGAAAATCATTGTAAATGAGAATAAAAGATATGTTCTTATAATTTGATATAGTTTATAACTAAAAACATCTTTTTTAATTCCTAACTTATTATTTATTTTATTAGAAAGTGGTTCTAATGTATCTTCTAAAACCATAATTAAAAATTGTAATAAACCTGAACCTATAATAAAAGTATAAGCTCCTCCATGCCATGCACCTATTATTGTCCACATTATTAGCATTGATAAGTATAGAGATATTTTTTTAGATGCTTTTTTACCAAATATTTTTTTAGTTTTCTTAGTTAAATTTTGCATAGCATTAGATTTAAGTAATGGATAAAAAATGTAATCTCTAAGCCAAGCACCTAAAGTAATATGCCAATTTCTCCAAAATTCTGTAAGTGTTTTAGAAAAAAATGGAGCAGTAAAGTTTTCTGGCAAATGAATTCCAATTATTTCTGATATTCCCATAATTATATCAATTGAACCTGAAAAGTTTGTATATAACTGTAATGGGAAAAATAGTGCAGCAACTACCGTGTAAAAGCCAGTATATGTGGCTAAATCGCCATAGACTGTATCTACAAACATACCAAGTCTTTGTGAAATCACTAATACTTTAAAAACACCCCATATAGTTCTAACTAATCCTCTACACATAGAGTCATAATTAAATTTATGTTTTCCATATAAATCTTTTTCTATATCATTGTATCTAATAAAAGGTCCTGATGTAAGAATTGGAAAGTAAGACATAAATAATGCACATTTAAATATATTTTTTTGTGACTTACATGCTCCACGATATATATCTACTAGATAACTAATCATAATTAGAGAATAATAACTTATTCCTACTAAAGAATTAAAATATGATAAACCTAATTGAAAATCAATATGTAATAATTGTAATATATGATTAATAGTTATTGAAAATAGATTGGTATATTTCAAACAAATTAATTGTCCTAAAATTATTGCTATACCTATAACTAAAAATATTTTTGATTTTACAGTGTTGTCACGGTATTTATCTATTAATATACCAAAAATATATGAAGCTAATAAAACTAATAAAGCTTGTATAACTGTTGATACGCTTAAGTTATTCCAAAATAGGAATATAATACTTGATATAAGTAAAATAAACCATTGAAATTTTTTGGGAACTATAAAATATATACCTAGCGCAATTATACAAAACAGTAAAAAAACTAATGATGTTAAATTCATTTAATTCACCCACTCTGTTATTTTTATATTCTAGATTTTATAATATCGACCATTTCTCCAACATTTTTCATTGTTGTTACTTCATTCATGTTAAATTTTATACCAAATTCCTGTTCAACTGCTACAACTAAATTAATATGTTCTAAGCTATCCCAGTCCTCAATATCTTTAGATGTAGTTTCTGGTTTTACAACAATACTTTCATCATCAAATACATCTCTAAAAACAGTGTTTAATCTTTCATAAATTTCTTCATTTTCCATTATTCATGCACCTCTATAACATTATTTTTATTAGTATATCCTTTTGATATATCTAATTTATATATTTTATTACCTTGACTATCACAAGAAATTTCTTCAAACCCCTGTAAGTCATAAAAATTATTAACCATTTTATTTTTAAAGGTTGGATAATAATATCCATATATAGTTTTTATATTTTTTCCTTGAGCTTTCTTTACTAACTCATCCATCATAGCAAATTCCATATTTCTTTTTAAAACTCTACAACTCATTATCCATAAATCAATATGTAATTCATCTTTATTTTTTATATTTCCTATTACAACTGTTATAACTCCATTGTCTCCAAAAATATCTTCTAATTTACCATATAATTTTATATAATTGTCATCTTTATTAACTTCTTCAATATCTGCCAATGAATATCTTTTAGTTGTTAAATTAAATTGATTGCTTTTATTACTTAGCTGAGAAATTCTTTCTAAGTATATTGGTTTAAATGGTGATATTTCGGCTTTCATTTTTAATGAAAGTAAATAATCTTCGTAATTATCAAATGTTGCCATCATTTGACTTCTTTTTGCATTATCTTTATATAATTCATTTTTCTTTAAATCCTCATTAGAAAAATTAGTTATTTCAAAATACCCATTATGATCAATTGTTCTAATATAGTTTTCAGGAACATCTATTTCTGGTGTAACTATTCCGTCAATATAACTTTTTACAATTTGCCTTTCTGCAGGGTTATCGTCTACAAAAACAAAACTATCTGCTCCTAAATTTAGTTCTTCAGCAATATCTTTAACATTTAAATTTTTTGGATTCCAATTTGCTTTAATTATGATGAAATCATCAGGTTTTAATGTTCCAGCAGGATGGTTAAGTCCTGCAATTGCATTTTCGTATTCATTTTTAGAATTTACATTTAAAATAACACCCAAAGATTTATGCTCTTTTAAGTAATTTTGAAATTCAGAATAAACTTGTCCACTAGGAACTTCTGGTCCAATTGCGAGATTTTCTACTCCGTCATCTCCAACTATTCCACCCCATAAGGTATTGTCTAAATCTAAAACAAAAGCTTTTTTATTTTTTCCATATATAGATTTTATAATATTGGCTATATTAAATGATAAATATGGTATTGCTGGTACTTCCATTGCATATTTATACATGTGCCAGTAAAATTGATTTGCCCATTTATCTAATCCATAACATGATGATACATAATTAATATCATTTATAAAAAAGTTTTTAGTACTGTTTGCATAATCATAAAACTTTTGATTTAATCTTGTAATAAAATTTATTTTTCCATGAATATCACTTGCATCCTTATTACCTAGTAACCTATAATATGGATATTCAAAATTATTTTGAATAATTGTACTATTAAATTTAGAAAATAATTTATCCCACATTTTTTGAAATTTATTGTACTCACTACCGAAGCATGTCATTTATTGTTTTTTCGTCATCATACATTGTAGGAAACTGCATAATATTTCTATTAGTAGTATGAATATAAATTATATCAGGATTAAAATTATCTAAATCCTCGTTGCCAAACATAGCATCTTCATAAAATTTGTTATATTCAGATTCATAAAAATGAGGTTTTATTCCATTGTTTAATAAAAATATTTCTAACATATTTTTAATTTCGCTAGTTGTAGATCCACCTAAAATAGCAATATTTTTTTCAAGTAAGTTTGGGTTTAATAATAATTGTTTTTTTATTTTTTTCTTATTTTTAATTAAATAATTAACATCAAAAGGATATTCTAATTCTTTCATTTTATCACTCCAAAATTTATATCATTAAACGACAAATTATATTATAAAACAGATTAAGTATATTATAATCAACATAAATTGTCAATTAAAATTTTATATTTATGTGTATTAATATATATATAATTAAAATATACAATAAAAATAGTATTCGATGAAATAAATGAATACTATTTTTTAAATGTATTTAATTTAGAGAATTGATAATTTCTTCATCACTCAAATATCTATTTTCTTTTTCATCATATCGTAAAATAGAAAGTTGATAATCTGGTATATCAAAATAATTTAAATAGCAATTTGGATATTTTTTTTGAATTATATCTATCGCGTTTTTATTAATTTTTTCAATCTCATCAAAATAACTATCAGAAAAATGATTTTTTATGTATTTTAACGTTTTTATATCTTTGTATATTTTTTTAGTATTTATTAAAGAATCTATAGATGCAAGATATTTTTTAAAATTAACTGGAAATGAAAAATCATATCCATTATATTCTAATATACTGCCATTACCGAAAATATCTTTCTTTATGGTTAGTCCATTTAGTTGATATCCACTTCCATCAACATAATAATCAGTATCAATATTAGCATATTTTTGAATTTGTTTTTCTAATTTTTTAATTAAATAATTTGTGCTAAATGGTAATAGTAGTAATAGTTTTATTTTATACTTTACATTATGAGTTACAAAAAATCTAATATTATTTCTTTTCCATTTTAGTAATATAAAATGATTTAAGCGTTTAATTTTTTTTATATGTTTTTTTCTTTGTTTAGCATCATTAGAAGTATTTTCTAAAGGTATTATTTCTATAAAAAATCCGTTATTATATTTTTCTTCTATATATTTAGGAGTTTTTGATTCTCTAATGCTAGTTAGATTTAACCTTATTCTTGCATAAGAGTATTTATATTCTTTGTCGGTTTTATATGACTGATAAAAATATTGTTTTCCAAGATATTTTTGGCTGATTTCTGCAAACTTATTATAATCTTTTCTTGGCATAGCAATTTTTATTGGACCATACCATAGTTTGCCACATTCGTCAACATTATTTCCTTTTATATAACTATCTATTCCTAGCAAATAATATTTAATATTATTTTCATTACAAATTTGGCTAACTTTTTGTGCCATTTTTAATGAAATATTTTTCATATGTTCTAACTTTTTATTTGTATATCGCAATGTTAAATATTCACTATAATTTTCAGGAAGATCAAACTTGTGTTTATATACACCAAAGTCAAGATTAAACCATTTATGATGAGAAATTCTTTTTACAGGAGGTAACCAATTCATACAATTATTTCCATATAATGTTTTCATAAATTCCATAGGTTCTTTCTTATTCATTACCGTTATACCTTCAAATAAAACGTCTTTGTATGTATCAATTCCTTGAGATGGAAATCCACCATGGTTACCGTTTATTATGGCGTCATCTAATAACCAATTTGTATGGCTTTTACATTTTATAGAGGTTAATCTATCTTCTATAAAAAATAATAAATGTTTTGGAATAAACTTGCCCATTAATATAACTAACAATTTATGTTTAGCTTTTTTGGCCACCTTGTGAAACATTTTATAATTTTCGGCGCATCTAATATAGAATAAGCATGATGAAATAATTTTTCTCAAAAATGGATTATTAGGCATATAACTTAATTTAAAAATATCAATGAATATTCCAGATGATATTTTTTTCTTATCCCAATCCTGAGATTCAAGTGTTGTAAATTTTATTTCTAATCTGGACAAAGAACGTAAATGATTTTTATCTGTTTTACGGCAACGTAAAAAGAATCTATTTGTATCTAATTCCTTTAGTGCTATGTTTATAAATTTATCATAGTTGTCTGCAGTCATATCAACATCAATATCGTCATCCCAAGGAATAAAACCATTATGCCTTAACTGTCCTAAACATGTACCACCGCCAAGGGAATATTTTATATCATATTTTCTACAAATTCGATCTATTTCTTTTAAACCTTCTAATTGTATTTGTTGTAGTGCGTTTAGTGTTTTATCTCTACTAGTTAATAGTTGTAAATTTTCCATTGATATCCTCCTAATGTAAAAATGCTACATAATTTTTAATTCTTCTTTCAAATGTTCAATAGTTCGTTTAAATCCTGAATTTATATCATACTTTGGATTCCAACCTAATTCTGTTCTTATTTTTGTTGTCGATAAGATACCATTTTTAAAAGTATTTACACCTTTTAAATTCTCTTTAGGTATATCAAAAATTAGGCTTAAATTTCTTTCAGGTTCTAATTTAATTAGTTCCTCTGCTAATTCTCTAATAGAAGTTTTAGAATTTTCATCTCCTATGTTATATACTATATCATTAGAATTTAATAACACCAAAAGCATTGCTGTAATAGCATCACTAATATAAGTATAAGTTCTTACAGAAGAACCATCACTTTTTAATATAATATCCTGATTGTGAATAATATTATTCAAGAAGTCAGCTTGAACTCTACCATCATAAATTGACATACCAGGTCCATATATATTTGCAGGTCTAACAATTTTTGTATTAAGTCCGTATTCTTCTTTAAAAGATACGCACATATTCTCACCAGCTTTTTTACCCTCGGCATAGCCATTTCTAGGAACCAAAGGATCTAACTGACCTAGAGGACCATCTTCTGTAAAATATATTTGACCATTAATTGGTTCGCCATAAATTTCACGAGATGAAACAAATAAAAAACCAATTGAATTTTTAGCCTTTGCTAAATTTAACATATTAGCTGTTCCGATAGTATTTGCAAAATTAGTTTCAACGGGTTCCTTACTCATTATTTTAGGACTAGCCGGAGATGCACTATGAATTATATAATCAATATTTCCATTGATACTTAATGGATTAATTACATCTGATTTGATTATTTCAACGTTCTTATTAGATCTTATATAACTATCAAGTTTATCAGGATTTCTTACCAACCCCTTGATTTTAATGTCAGAATTATATAGTTCATTCAATTTAATTAAAGTGTAAACGATATAAGAACCAATCATACCTGAAATTCCAGTAATTAGAACCGTTTTATTTTTAAGTTTATTTAATAATAAATCTGGAGTGCAAGATTTAATGATTTCTTCAGTATCTTCATTAATAATTTTAGAATAGAGCATATAACCTCCTCTTACTATTTAACTGCATAATTATAATCTTCTATAACATTAACAATATAGTCTTTTACAAGACTTTTAGCATTACATTTTAATAGACCATCGCGTACTTTTATATATTGTACTGGCATATATTGATGTAATATATATAATGGTATATTTATATTGTCAAAGTTTTTAAATAATTTCTCTTGAGTTTTCTCAATTTCTAAATCCGAAAGATAATAACGGCAACGATCCGAAAAACTGTACTTTTTTAAAATATTTATTTGATTTTTAGTACCTGTATAATATTTTTCCCAATATTTAGGATTTGAATCCATATAATTTTCTAATGTCTCTATAAAATTAGATCTTGACTCATTCGGAATTAATTCTTTTTCAATCATACTAAGTGCAAACAATCCTTCTCTTAAAGCAAAAGTCAAAGCAGGTCCTACTTTTAAAATTGCAACACCATCTTCAACCATTTCTCTTAATTTAAATTTGGGTTGAAAATCTGTAGAATGCCCTTCAAATACAATATCAGGGTAATCAGTTAAGCTTTTAGTTAACGATTTAGCTTCTAAACGATTATAAAGATGTAAATTTGAAGAACCAAATTCTACACCTGGTTGAACAACTACTGCAATAATATAATTCCAAGCATCATCTAGTCCAAATTGTGAAAAAATTTCTTTATAAGTCTCTATAGTGTTTTTGAAATCTTTTGATTTGGTAACGGATAAAGTCTCTTCTTTTTGTGTTCCCCCTGGAATTGGTACTTCGCTCCCAATAACAAATACAGGATGTATTGCATCTTTATTTATTTTTTTTAATTGCTGATATGCCTCTTCACAGACGGCATACAATTCGGCGCCTCTTTTTGCAATAGTCTCATCAAGTAAAGGTTCATTTTTATTGTCATCTTTTAACCTCATACTTGTGTCTAAATGAATTTTTATAAATCCTGCTAATACAAATTGTTTAACTAATTCTTTAGAATATTCCATTGCAGTATTTTCATCTAAATTTTGCCAAGGTTGTGGACCTAAGTGATCTCCACCTAACATTATTTTTGATTTATCAAAATTTAACTTATCTGCAATTTTATAAACATATTCTTTAAAATCTTTTGGTGACATATTCATATAGCCACCAAATTGATTAATTTGATTAGAAGTTGCTTCTATTAAAACATATTCATTGTTACGCTTAGCTTGTTCTAAAGCAGTTTCTATAACTAATTTATTAGAACTACAAAAAGAGGGTATTCCAACATGAATACCTTTTTTTCGTTTGTTTAAAATTTGTAAAATTGGATTTTCCATCTTATCACAACCTATCTCAATTAATTATTTAAATAACTTGCAGCAATTTTTTTAAATATTTCCATATCAATAGAGTAAGTTATTTTTAAATTTAATGCTTTACCCATAGGAACTGTTTTAAAAGGAATATTAAAATGTCTAGCTAATGCTCCAGCAGATGTCATTTTATTTAAAGTATTTAAATCTGTTTTAGTATATATGTCAAAAGCTTGTCCAAATTTGAAACCTTCAGGTGAAGCTGCAGCAACTATTTCTCTTCGTTCAAGAATTTCTTTTACATCTGAAGAATTTTCATCTATCTTATAAATAGTATCACATTGATGTTCAACTAAAGATGCTGCACCATATTCTTTTATAGTATTTATAACTTTAGAGATACCTTCTGTATCAACAAGTGGATGAGTAGCATCATACATTAAGACAACATCGTTATCATTAGCTATTTCTTTTATTTCTTGCAAACCAAATAATATTGACTCAGATCTGCATGAACCACCATTAACAATGTGAATGTTCTTTTCAAAAACATTTTTGTCAATCCATTCTTTTGTGTAAGATGTAAAGTCAGGATTAGTTACTACAACTATATCATCAAGCTCAGAAATTTTATTTAGTTGTTTTAAAATGTATATAAAAACAGGTTCTTCATTTACTAAATGAAATTGTTTTGGAAGAGTTTGACCAAATCTAGTACCTGAGCCTGCCATCATCAGTAACAAAAAATTGCGAGATTCTTTCATATTTTATAACCACCTATCCTATAAAATCAGCAATATAATATAACATTATTTAAACATTATCAAGTATTTTTTGATAATTTAGTATTAAACGCAATATGATAAATAAAATAAAAAATAATTTCAATATATTTTAAGGTAAAGGATGTATTTTTTTATTAAGAGTTGCAATAAAAAAATATTAATGTTAAAATAAACGTATATTTATGTAAGGATTTGAAATATGAAAAAAATACGTACTAAAATTTTAAGAATGGCTATTTATATTGGAAAGTGGTTACTTAATATAATTTATTTCTTTATTAAAATGTGTCCGACAAAAAATAAAGTTGTAATGCTAAGTAGGCAATCTAATAAACCAAGTATAGATTTTTTATTGATACAAGATGAAATGTCAAAAAAAGCTGATAATGTAGAAGTTAAAGTTTTATGCAAAGTATTAAAAAAAGGTTTTATAGATAGAATAAATTATAGTTTCTATATATTAAAATGTATGTACCATATAGCTACTGCAAAAGTTTGTATATTAGATGGATATCAAATACCAATTAGTATATTGAAACATAAAAAGAACTTGGAGATAATTCAAATTTGGCATGCTTCGGGAGCAATTAAAAAATTTGGATATCAATCTTTGGATAAAAAAGAAGGAAGAGGCAAAGAAATTGCAAAGATTATGAATATGCACAAAAATTATTCTCATGTAATGGCTCCAAGTAGTACAACAGCAAAATTTTATGCAGAAGCTTTTGATATTGACATAGATAAAATTTTTATAAATGGCTTACCTAGATTAGATTATATCCTAAGTAAAGAATTAGGAAAAGAAAAGCTAGAAGAATTTTACAATGAATATACACAATTTAAAAATAAGAAAACTATTTTATATATTCCTACTTATAGAAAAAATTGCGATTGTAGTGATATTATTAATAAAATAGCATCAAATATAAATTTTGAAAAATACAATTTAATAATAAAACTACATCCATTAGATAAAAGTAACGAAATAAATGAATACAAAGTAGATAAAAAATATAATACTTTTGATTTATTAAAAATAGCAGATTATATTATAACTGATTATTCAGCTGTTGCATTTGAAGCTAGTGTATTAAATAAACCATTATATTTTTATGTATATGATATAAATGAATATAAAGAAGCAAGAGGATTGAATGTTGATTTATTTAAAGAAATGAATAATTCTACTAGCACAAATATAAGTGAAATAATTGAATCAATAGAAAATAATCAGTATGACTATAAAGGGTTAGAAGTATTTAGAAAAAAATATGTAGAAAATTGTTCTTGCAATAATACGGAAAGGTTAATAGAATTCGTATTAAAATTCATAAATAAGGATGTAAAGAATGAGAAAAATAAAAATATGGTTAACAAATATAGCGAAAAATAACTTACTATTTAGGAAATTATCAAGAAGATTATTATATATATTTAGATTAATAAGATTTAAAATGAGGGGATTAGGACAAAAAGTAGATGATAAGATAATTTTATTTAGTTCGTTTAACGGAAAGTCTTATGCAGATAGTCCTAAGGCAATATATAAATATATGAAAGACCATGAAGAATATAGTGATTATAAATTTGTTTGGACTTTTAAGGAACCAGAAAAATACAAACATTTAGAAGAAAATAAAAATACCAAGGTTATAAAACAAGGTACAAGAGAATATGAAAGGTATTTGTCAAAAGCAAAGTACTGGATTTTTAATTATAGAGCAGCAGATCACCAATATCCAAAGAAAAATCAAATATTTTTACAATGTTGGCATGGAACACCATTAAAACGATTAGGATATGATATAGAAAATTCAGATAATATATTGAATACAAAAAAAGAAATAAGATATAAATATAAAACGGATGCCAAAAAATTTAAATTTTTATTATCACCTTCAAAATTTGCAACAGAAAAATTTATTTCAGCTTGGAATCTAAAAGAAGTAAAAAAAGAAAATTGTGTAATAGAAGAAGGTTATCCAAGAAATGATTTTTTAATCAATTATACTAGTGATGATATAAAACGAATAAAAGAAAAATTGGAAATAAACAAAATCGATAAAAAAATAATATTATATGCTCCAACGTGGAGAGACAATCAGCATACTTCAGGAATTGGGTATACATACAAAACAGAAATAGATTTTGACAATTTACAAAAAGAATTAGGACAAGATTATATAATATTATTTAGAGCTCATTATTTAGTAGCAAATACTTTTGACTTTAAAAAATATGAAGGTTTTATATATAATGTTTCTAATATAGACGATGTAAATGAATTATATATAATTTCAGATATATTAATAACAGACTACTCAAGTGTATTTTTTGATTATGCAAATTTAAAAAGGCCAATTATTTACTATATGTATGATTTAGATAAATACAAAGATGATATAAGAGGATTTTACATAGATTTAAATGAATTGCCAGGAAATATTGTAAAAACAAAGGAAGAATTAATAAAAGAAATAAAAGACGTGAGTAACAATTTTTCATACAACGAAAAATATAAAAAATTTAATGAGAAATATAATTATTTGGATGACGGAAATGCCAGCAAAAGAGTTGTAGGAAGGGTTATATTAAATGAAAAATAAAAAAGAGAGAAATTATTGGCTAGATAATACAAAGTTTTTATTAATAGTTTTAGTAGTTCTTGGACATTTTATAAGTAGCTTTAGACAATACAATATGGTTAACTATACATATTCTTTTATTTTTATATTTCATATGCCATTATTTATTTTTATTACAGGATTTTTTTCAAAAAATATTGTGACTAAAAATAGAAATAAAATATTAAATTATATTGTACTATATTTAATAATGCAAAGTATAGAACTTATAATTACAAAAGCAAAATTTACTATAGTAAAACCAGCATATACTCTTTGGTATATACAATCAATTATTATTTATAATTTATTAGTACCTATAATTCATAAAATGAAACCTATATCTGCATGTATATTGTCTTTTATTATAGGATTAATAATTGGGTTTGACAATAATGCAAATACAATAGCAAGTTTATCAAGAACATTTGTAATGCTACCATTTTTTGTAATGGGATATTTCATGAATGAAGAAATGTTAAATAAGATAAAAAGTAGAAGAAATATAATTTTTGCAGTTATATTTTTAATATTATTAGCGATAAGTATACCATATATTATAGGAAAACCAATAAAAATGCCAAGAAATTTATTGCTGGCGCAAACATCATATTCAAATATGAAATTAGGCAAAATGGGAATACTTTATAGAACGTTTTGGTATGTACTTGCTACAATTACTTCTTTATCTATATTATTAATCGTTCCAAAAAAGAAATTGCCGATAATTTCTAAATTTGGAACAAGAACATTGCAAGTTTATTGTCTACATAGTATAATATGTTTGTTATTAAAGAACACAGAGTTATACGCAAAAATAGATACAAGATTAGAATTAATTTGTTTAGGAATAAGCGCAATAATAGTCACAACAATTCTTTCATTTAAGATGTTCTCATATCCATTTGATTTTATAATGAGTAGGAAATTCAAAATAATTAATAAAGAAATAGATGAAAGTAAGGCTTAGGAAATTATTAAATATGTAGAAAGGAATTTATTATGAAAAGAGTACTAACTTATGGAACTTTTGATTTATTACATTATGGACATATAAGATTACTAAAAAGAGCAAAAGAACTTGGAGATTATCTTATTGTAGCATTATCTACTGATGAATTTAATGAGATAAAAGGAAAAAAGGCATACCATAATTATGAAACTAGAAAAAAAATGCTTGAAGCTATAAGGTATGTAGATTTAGTTATACCAGAGAATAATTGGGAACAGAAAATAGATGATGTTAAAGAATATAAAGTTGATATAACTGTAATGGGGGGAGATTGGGCAGGAAGCGATAAATTTGAATATCTAAAAGATTACTGTGAATTGATATATTTAGACAGAACAGAAGGTATATCAACTACAAAGATAAAGGAAGACTTAAAATTGCAAGAACCTATAAACGGAATAGATCAAATACCAGAAATAAATAGTAAAAAATAAAGGAGAAATATTGTGGGAACATTAAAAGAAATAGTACAAGATCATATAAAATATAGAAAACAGATTTTTAAACTTGCAAAAGCAGATTTAGTAAAAACATACAGAGGTGCTCTTCTTCGGATGGGCATGGGCAGTTATAAAACCAGTAGTTACAATCTTTGTTTATTGGTTTACTTTTGAAATAGGATTAAGAGCAGGAAAAAACGTAAGTGGATATCCATTCTTTTTGTGGCTTATTGCAAGTATTGTTCCATGGTTTTATATGGGAGATATGATAACAGGTGGTACGAACTGTATTAGAAAATATAGTTATTTAGTTACTAAGATGAAATTCCCTGTATCAACAATACCTACGTTTATAAGTATATCTAACATGATAATTAATATCATATTGTTAGGAATTGTCATGATAATTTTTTGCTTATTCGGATTTACTCCAGACATATATATGTTGCAACTTCCATTTTATTTGATATTAACATTCATATTTTTTACATTGTGGGCATTATTTTCATCATTTATTGGAGCGATGAGTAAAGATTTTGTAAATTTTATAAAATCTTTTATAAAAGCTGTATTTTGGTTATCAGGAATAATTTGGAATCCAAATACTATATCTATTCCATGGCTTAAGAAATTTTTAAATTTAAATCCAATAACATTTTTAATAAATGGATATAGGAATTGTTTTATAAATAAAGTTTGGTTTTGGGAACAACCAAAAAGATTATTATACTTTTGCATAATTACAGTTATACTTTTTTTATTAGCATTATGGTCATACAAGAAATTAAGAAAAGATATTGCAGACGTATTGTAATTTAAATGATGAAAGGAATAAACAGATGAGCGAAAATGTAATAGAATTTAAAAAGGTAAGTAAGATATATAAATTATATAAAAATGATAAAAAAAGATTACTAGCAATATTTTTTAAAAAAATACCATATAAAGAAAAAAAAGCAGTAAATAATGTATCATTTAGCGTAGAAAGAGGAGAAGCGGTTGCAATATTTGGAAAAAATGGAGCAGGAAAATCAACAATACTTAAAATGATTACAGGAGTTACCTTTCCAACCTCTGGTGAAATTAATGTAAATGGTAGAGTAAGTGCATTGCTAGAGCTAACTTCAGGATTTGATCCAGAATTTACAGGTAGAGAAAATATTTATTTAAAAGGAAGAATATTAGGATTAAAAGAGAGCGAAATAAAAAAATTGGAACCACAAATAGTTAAATTTGCTGAATTAGAAGAATATATAGATCAACCTGTTAGAACATATTCAAGTGGTATGAAAGCAAGACTTGGTTTTTCTGTTAATGTAAACATAGAACCAGAAATTTTAATAGTAGATGAAGCATTAAGTGTTGGTGACGAAGAATTTAAAAGAAAATGTACTAAAAAAATAAATGAAATAATAAACAAAGATAATGTAACATTATTATTTGTAACACATGCAACAGGGGTAGCCAAAGAATTTTGCAAACGTGGAATTGTGATGAAAAATGGTAAAATAGTATGTGATACAGATATAGATGAAGCAATTGAAAAATATAATAGTACGATAAAATAACTATACGGTAAAAACAAAGTATATAATTTTAAATAAAGGAATAGAATAAAGATAATATTTTTATTCTATTCCTTTATTTTGTGACATTTATGGTTGACAGGAAATATAGAAATTATGTATAATATTAAATACTAAATTAGAATTAATGGTGATTATATGTCTAAATTTCAAAAAAAATTTTTAGTAGGGTATACAGGATTCGTTGGTTCAAATTTAAATGAACAATTTAAATTCGATAAGGGATTTGATTCAAAAAATATAAAAGAGGCTTATAACGAAAGACCAGATTTATTGGTTTATGCAGGAGTACCTGCCCAAAAATTTATTGCAAACAGTAATCCTGATGCAGACTTTGAAGTAATAAAAGGTGCAATCAATAATATTTCGAACATAATGCCTAAAAAGATAATTTTAATATCTACAATAGATGTTTATGGAAATCCTGTAGATGTTGATGAAGATTTTAATATTACGGAAAACGAAGAGGCTTATGGAAGAAACAGAAGGTATTTAGAAACTTGGGTGCAGAATAATTGTCAAGATTATTTGATTGTACGTTTACCTGCTTTATATGGTAAAAATTTAAAAAAGAATTTTATATATGATTTAATTCATTTTGTTCCCAATTTGTTAAAAAACGAAAAGTTTCTTGAATTAAGTGAATCTAATCCTGAAATAAAGAATTATTACATAAATCAAAATGATGGATTTTATAAATGTAAAGAATTAAATACTAGCGAAAGAAATCAATTAAAAAATATTTTCGAAAACTTAGGATTTTCAGCATTAAATTTTACAGACAGTCGTGCTAAATTTCAATTTTATAATTTGAAATTTCTATGGAAACATATACAGCTAGCATTAGAAAACAATATAAAAGTGCTAAATTTAGCTACAGAACCAATATCAGTATATGAATTATATAATTATATATATAATAATGAATTTAAAAATGAATTAAAATCTAATATATTAAATTATAATTTTAAGACAAAACATTATAATCTGTTTAATGGAGAAAATGGATATATTTTAAACAAGCAATTTATATTAGAAGATATAAAAGAATTTATTTTTGCAAATTCTATAGATGAAAATAAATTATGTATTTCTAATATAGCATGGCAAAAAGAATATGATTCTGAAATGTATGAGTTACTTAAAAATAAAAGTATTAAAAATTTAGAAATAGCCCCAACAAGGTTGCTAGGAGATAATCCTTATGATCATATTGAAGAAGCTAAAAAGCTAACACATAGTATAAAAGAAAAGTATGATATCAATATTGTTTCTATGCAATCAATTTGGTATGGGAAAACAGAGAAGATGTTTGGATGCGAAAATAATAGAAAAGAGCTATTACAATATACAAAGAAAGCTATCAATTTTGCTTCTGCAATAGAATGTCACAATATTGTTTTTGGAAATCCAAAAAATAGGAATATGAGTGATTATAACAAAAATTATGATGAAGCAATAGAATTCTTTAGAGAATTAGGTGAATATGCAGAATTAAAAAATGTAGTTGTTTCAATTGAACCAAATCCAACAATATATAATACTAACTTCTTAAATAAAACTATTGAGGCAATAGAGTTTGTCAAAGAAGTAAATTCACCATATATAAAGGTAAATTGCGATTTAGGAACAATAATTGAAAATAAAGAAAATTTAAAAGTTGTTGATGAAAATATAAAATATATTAACCATATTCACATTAGCGAACCAAATTTAGAAATTATTAAAAGAAGAGAAATACATAAAGAATTATTGGAAATATTAAGAAAAAATGATTATAATAAATCTATTTCTGTAGAAATGAAACAAAGTGATATCAAAGATATTGAAGAAACTATTAATTATGTAAAAAATGTGTATTGGAGTATTTATGGAAAATAAAGATATAAAAAGATATGACAAAATAATTATAGGAGCCGGTATTTATGGGTTATATGCTGCTTTGTATTGTGGTAAAAAAGGAGAAAATGTAATTGTATTAGAAAAAGAAAGCGAAGCATTTAAAAGAGCAACGTACATCAATCAAGCAAGAGTACACATGGGTTATCATTATCCACGATCTTATGCAACTGCTATAAAATCTGCAAATTATTTTGAACGATTTAATAGGGACTTTGAATTTTCTATACTTTCTGATTTCGAACAGATATATGCTACTAGTTCAAATTTTTCATGGACTAATGCAAGACAGTTTAAAAAATTTTGTGAGAATGCTCATATTAGATGTGATGAACTAGCTCCAACAAAATACTTTAATGATGGAATGTGTGATGGAGCTTTTTTAACAAAGGAATATACTTATGATGCTCATATATTGAGAGATTATTTTTTAGAGGAAATTAATAAATATAAAAATATAACTATAGAATATAACACTAATATTAAAAAAATAGAAAATAAAGAGGGAAAATATTATATAACTAGCGGGGACAAGCAGTATTGTAGTGAATTTGTATTAAATGCAACTTATGGTAGTGTAAATCAAATATTAGAAATGTTAGGATTTGAACATTTTAAAATTAAATATGAATTATGTGAAATTATATTATGTAAAGTATCAAAAGAACTAAAAAACATTGGAATTACCGTAATGGATGGTCCGTTTTTTTCAATTATGCCTTTTGGAAAAACCGGATATCATTCTTTAACTTCAGTTACTTTTACACCACATATTACATCATTTGAGACACTTCCAACATTTCCATGTCAAGCTAAAGCAGATAAAATACAAAAAGACTATTGTACTCCATATAATTTAGGTAACTGTAATGAATGTCCTGCTAAACCAGAAAGTGCATGGCCGTACATGTCAAATTTAGCAAGCAAATATTTGAAAAAAAATTATAATTTTGAATATGTAAAATCTTTATATTCAATGAAGCCAATATTATTATCATCAGAGATAGATGATTCTAGACCAACAGTTATAAAGCAATTTACAAGCAATCCAACGTTTATAAGCGTTTTATCAGGAAAAATAAATACAGTATATGATTTAGATGAGGTGTTAAATTAAAATGAAAGAAAAAAATTTTATATCCGCAGTAGTATATATTCACAATAATGAAAGTAATATTAAAGAGTTTTTAACGAAACTTGTGACAACACTTAGCAGTAAATTTCTAAAATATGAAATAATTTTTGTAAATGATGATTCAACAGATGGTACTATAAATGAAATTAAAAAAACAGCTAAAAATATAACAGATGCTACTATTTCTATAATCAATATGAGTTTTTATCAAGGAAAAGAAATTGCAATGAATGCAGGAATAGATTTGGCAATTGGAGATTTTGTATATCAATTTGATAGCACAGTAATAGATTATGAACCAAATTTAATTATTCAAATTTATGAAAAATCATTAGAAGGATATGATATTGTTAATGCAATACCAAATAAGAAAAAAAGAAAATCATCAGCTTTATTTTATAAAGTATTTAACAAAAACTCTAATTTTGCATACAAATTAGATACTGAAGCATTTCAAATAATGTCTCGAAGAGCAATAAATAGAATCTATGCAATAAATAAATCAGTTCCATATCGAAAGGCTATTCAAGCAAATAGTGGATTAAAGATTGGTTACGTAAAATATAATCCAACTATAAAAACTAATTCTAAAATTGATAAAAAATTGCAAAAAGAAAGAGGCAAAACAGCAGTAAATTCATTAATTTTATTTACAGATATTAGTTATAAAATAACATTAACATTTTCTATATTTATGCTTATATTTATTATTTTAGTTGGCTTATACACAGTAGTTATATTTTTTACAAATGAACCTGTAGAGGGCTGGACTCCTACGATGTTATTTTTAGCTTCTGGTTTCTTTGGAATCTTTATGATACTTACCATAATAATAAAATATTTGTCAATTATATTAAATTTAGTATTCAAAAAATCAGAATTTCTAGTAGAGTCTATTGATAAAATAAAATAAAATATTAGATTACATGCTATAAACTAATATATAATAATTAAATCGATATAAACAAGGAAGGAGTATTTAATGGGGAAAGATATTATTTTATATGTTGTAGTACCATGCTATAATGAGGAGGAAGTTTTAGAAATTACAACTAAAGCTCTTAATGAAAAGATGCAACAGTTAATTAAATCCAATGCTATTTCAAACGAAAGTAAAGTGCTATATGTTAATGATGGATCTAAAGATAATACTTGGAATTTAATAACTGAAATTCATAATCAGAATAATCTTTTTTGTGGAATAAAATTGTCGAGAAATAGAGGAAGTCAAAATGCTTTATATGCTGGGTTGATGGTGGCTAAAGAATATGCTGATATAACAATTAGCATTGAAGCCGATTTACAAGATGATATTAATGTTATAGATAAAATGTTAGAAGAATATAAAAATGGTGCAGAAATTGTATATGGAGTTAGAAGTTCGAGAAAACAGGATACTTTCTTTAAAAGAGTAACGGCAGGTTTCTTTTATAAATTTATGAATTTTATAGGAATAGAAATGATTCAAAATCATTCTGAATGCAGATTAATGAGCAAAAAAGCATTAGAAGGATTGGAACAATTTGAAGAAACGAATTTATTTTTAAGAGGGATCATTCCACAAATAGGATATAAAAGTGCAGTAGCATATTATGATAGAGGCAAGAGAATGGGAGGAAAAACAAAATTTTCATTGAAAAAAATGATCAATTTTGCAATGGAAGGTATAATATCTTTTAGTATTGCACCGCTTAGATTGATTTCTGCTTCTGGATTTTTAATGGCATTTATTAGTTTTATAATTTTAATATGTTTATTAATAATGAATGTTGTAAATCATGCAGTATCTGATTTAGGTTTTATAATTACAACCATTTTTTTAGCAACAGGGCTTCAAATGTTATCTTTAGGAATTATAGGTGAATATATAGGTAAAATTAATTATGAAGTAAAGAAAAGGCCAAGATATATAATAGAGGAGAAGTTATTATAAATTAATAGAAGAGGTAAAATATGAAAAAAAAGAAAGAAAAAATAATAAAAATTTTAAAAAGTGATTTTTCCAAAAATTTAATGCAATACACATTAATATTTGGAGGATTAATGGCATTTATAATATTTATATTTGCATATTATGATAAGTGGTTTGTTAGAGACGGTGATGGATTTCGAGCACACATAGTTAACCTTACTTATCTGCGAGAGCTATTGATTAATTTTATTAGAACTGGTAAATTATCAACTTTTATTTGGTATACTGGTAATGGATTTGATATATTTAGTAATTTTGCTTATTTTATAACAGGTGATTTTTTATCATATCTATCAATTCTAGTTCGAACAAAGGATGTTGGTATTTTATACAATATATTAGTGGTTCTTAGAATGTATTTTGTCGGAGTTGCATTTTTATGCTATGCAAAATATAGAAAAATGGATAACACATCTTCTTTAATAGGAACATTAATGTATACTTTTTCTTCATATATGCTATATGCTGCTATACGTCATCCATACTTTATTGATGCAGTAATTCTTTTACCACTTTTAATGATAGGGATAGAAAAAATCATTAAAGAAAATAAATTTATATATTACACAATAATAATTGCAATAACATTTATAGTTAGTTTTTATTTTGCCTATATGTTATCAGTAATAATTGGTATATATGGAATAATTTTAGCAATTTATACATATAAAAAAGATGGAATTAAAAAAATAATAAAAGTTTTATTGAAAACTATATTATATAGTTTGCTTGGTATTATGATTTCAGCAGTAATCTTATTGCCTACAGGAGTATCTTATATTACGTCACAAAGAACAGGTGGGAATATTGTTAGTACTTATCCTTTAAGCTATTATAAAAACCTTGTAAATTGTTTGTTAAATTTAAAAAATACAGGTTTTTGGTTTGTTATAGGTACACAGTCGCTAATATATGTAACACTGTCAGTATTTATTTTCAGAAAGAGAAAAGATAATTATCCATTATTTTTATTATTAATGGTATTAATACTACCAATTTTATTTGCTAAAATAAGCTCAATTTTTGTAGGATTTAATTTTCAAAATAATAGATGGTCATTTGTTTATGCCTTTATATTTGCTTTTGTAACTACAATGTTCTTTAATGATAAATATAGACTAGATAAAAAAGATTATCTAATTATATCAGCAAGCATCATAGTATTTTTAATACTTAATGCTATTTTTGGCAACAAATTGAGTGCATATTTCCAGATTCAAATGGCAATGCTATTAATTTGGATTTTTATATTAAAATATAGAGATAATATAAAAAATATTTCGAAAAAATTTAATTTGTATAATACATTATTAATTTTACTGCTTTGTATAGGTATTGCTACTTCAATTAAATATATATATGGTATAAAAGGACATAGTTATGTTAAAGAATCTACGGATGCTTTTTCAATAAACAAATTGACAGAGACAGCAAATGATAGTTTACCAGATTTTGGAACAGCGTTGGATTATATAAAAAAGGAAGATTCAAGTTTTTATAAGGTTAGCAGATATCCATATGATTTTATGAATATATCAATTCTTGATCACTTTCAATCAATTGGATATTATTATTCTATAATTCCTAGTAACTATAGCGAACTTAATTCAGAGTTAAGAAATAGCCAATATCATTTAGTTAGAGGTTCAGGGGAATACGACTATCGTACGAGGATAACTACTTTGTTAGGAGTAAAATATTTAATAAATTATAACAATGGAATTGTACCTTATGGTTATACGCAAATAAATGGATATGAAGGAAAATCAAAAATTTATAAAAATGAATATGATTTACCTTTTGGATTGCTATACAATAATTATATTACAGAAGAAGAATATAATAACTTATCGCCATTAGAAAAAGAGAGTAGTTTGTTAAAAGCTACAGTAGTAGAAGATGGCAAAGTTAATGATAACCTTAAACATTTTGAATACAATTATTCTAATAACATAAAAGAAGTTGATTATAAAATAATAGATGATAATAAAATACTTAACGATAAAAATAATATAACAATAAAAAATACTAAAAATAATAATTTTGAAATAGAAATAAATAATGTTAAAAACAGTGAATTATATGTGTCAATTGAAAACTTAAATTACAAACCATTTTCTAAAGACAAAATGATAGAGTTGGAAATTAATAAAAATTCAACGCCACTAGAGATTGCTAACGTTAAAGAAAAATACAAATCATATGAAATAAATACTGCATACAATATAAAAGTAAATTTCAATGAAATTACAAAATCTTATTCAATGTATGATGTGTATACAGATGCTTACTATGTAAATAATACTAATTTTATGTTTAATCTAGGTTACTATGATGAAGTATCTGGAAAAATAGAGATTAGATTGTCAGAACAAGGAGATTATACATTTGATGACATTAAAATATATGCTGTATCTATGGATGACTATGAGGAAGATGTTAATAATTTAAGAAAGTCTAATTTCGAAGTAATCGAATGGGATAATGGATATTTAAAAGGAAAAGTAAATGCAGAAAATAATGGAATATTACAATTGCAAACAATGTATAGTGATGGATGGAAAGTATATGTAGATGGAAAAGAAGTAAATACGCTAAAATCTAATAAATATTTCTTAGGTATAGAAATTGATCCAGGAGAACATGAAATCTACATGCAATATAGCACACCATATTTAAAAGAAGGATTAGTAATGTCCGTTGTAGGTATAGGCATATTTGTAGGGTTATGTATAATTAACAGGAAGAAAAAAAGAAGATTAGATAATGAAAAATAAATATGGATAAAATGCTCCAAATAATAAAAACACCTAAATAATAAAAATAAGGTGTTTTTATTATTTACAGAAAAAGTATTTCCATTTATTAAAAAATGTTATAAAATGAACATGAAACAAATAAATATATATTATATAAAAAATAAAGAGGTAGTATGGATAATAAAAAAATAACTGTTAGTAAGATATTAGAAATTTGCAAAGGAAAGTTAATTACAGGAGACGAAAATTTAGAAATAGACTCATATTCTAAAGATACAAGAAACATTAATACTGGAGATATGTATCTTGGAATAAAAGGGGAAAAAGTAAATGGCAACAAATATATAGAAGATGCCTTCAAAAGCGGAGCTATAGGATGTATTACAGATGATGAAGTCGATAAAAAACTAATAGAAAACTTTAAAAATAATGTAATTATCAAAGTAGACAATACAATAAAAGCAATTCAAGAGTTAGCAAAATATAAGAGAAGTATGTATAATATACCAGTAATTGCAGTAACTGGAAGTGTACGGAAAAACTAGTACAAAAGATATAATCGCAAGCGTATTATCACAAAAATTTAAAGTTTTAAAAACAGAAGGAAATTTAAATAATCACATAGGACTTCCTCTTACTTTGCTAAAATTAAAAGATCATACAGCTGTTGTAGTTGAAATGGGAATGAATCATTTCGGAGAAATAAGTTTACTTACAAATATTGCAAGACCAACAGGATGTGTAATTACAAATATAGGAACATCACATATAGGAAATCTCGGATCAAGAGAAAATATTCTTAAAGCAAAACTAGAAATATTAGAGGGATTAAGCAACGATGGGTTTGTTTTAGTAAATAATGATAATGATTTATTACATAATTGGGCAGAGCAACAAACAAAATATAAAATATATACATATGGAATAGAAAACAAAAGTAAATATATGGCAACTAATATTATAGAATCAGAAGATAATAGTAAATTTGAAATTAACGAAACAAAAACGATAGTTCCAATTGGAGGTATACATTTTATATATAATGCCACATGTGCATTCGCAGTAGGAGATATATTAGGCATTAACAAAGATAAAATCGTAAGTGGAATTTCAGAATTTAAACTAACATCTAAAAGGATGGATATACAGCTTATAAAAGATAATGTAAAAGTAATAAATGATAGCTATAATGCAAGCTATGACTCTATGAAAGCAGCCTTAGATTTAATGAGCAAAATGGAGGCAAATAGAAAAATAGCTGTTTTAGGTAATATGTTAGAACTCGGAAATTATACAAAAGAATTACATGAAAAAGTTGGAGAAGAAGTTGTAAAAAATAAAATAGATATTTTGATTACAGTTGGAGAATATGCTGAGAATATAGCAAGTAAGGCAAGAAAGTTAGGAATGCAGAATATATTTGAATTTGACAATATTAATACAGCGTCAAAATTTATTAAAGATAATATTAAAGAAGGAGATTTAATATTAATAAAAGCATCAAACTCTATGAATTTTGGCCAAATTTTAGAGAATATAAAATAATAATATATATATGGAGGGGTTATGTATGAGCAAAATAAAAATAGGAGTTATATTTGGAGGAATGTCTACTGAACATGACGTTTCAATAGTTTCAGGAACTTCAGTAGCAAAAAAATTAGATATAAATAAATATGATATTTTCCCAATTTATATAGATACCGATGGTAAATGGTATAAATGCACAGACATATCAAAAGAATATCAAGTAGGAGATAAAATAGAAAATATTCAGATAATTGAAAATGTAAATAATTATTTGAGTGAATTAGATGTACTATTTCCAGTTTTACATGGGTTATATGGAGAAGATGGAACAATTCAAGGATTATTTGAATTATTAAAAATACCTTATGTTGGATGCAAAGTGTTAGCATCAAGTATAGCTATGGATAAGGTTTATGCAAAAATAATATTTGATAAAGCACGTATAAAACAAGCAAAATACGAGTACATAAGAAAAAATAATGAAGAGTATATATATGTTGATAATGAATTTAATGAAAAAAGATTTAAAATTGAAGACATATGTAAAATAATAGAAAAGAAATTAAATTATCCAATGTTTGTAAAACCTTCAAATTCTGGTTCATCTGTTGGGGTAAATAAAGCTAATAATATAACAGAATTAAAAAATTATATAGAATATGCTTCTAAATATGATAACAAAATATTAATAGAAGAGAATCTAATTGGGAAAGAAATAGAATGTTCAGTATTAGGAAACGAAGATGTAAAAGCATCATGTTTAGGAGAAATTACACCTGCAGAAAATTTCTATACGTTTGATGCAAAGTATAAAAATGCACAGTCAAAACTTACAATACCTGCTAAACTAAACGAAGAATTATCAAATAAAGTAAGAGCCACAGCAATAAAAGCATTTAAAGCAATTGATGGTAAAGGATTTGCGCGAGTAGATTTTTTTGTAAACGAAGAGACAAATGATATATATATAAATGAAATAAACACATTGCCAGGATTTACAGAAATTAGTATGTATCCAAAATTATGGGAGCAAAGTGGATTAGAATATTCTAAGTTATTGGATGAATTAATTAAATTAGCTCTATAAAATGATGGACATTCCTCAATCTATGAAAAATACTAGTAAATGAGGTTTGTCCTTAAAACTAAACAATAAAGGAGAAAAAGATGGAATTAGAAGAAATACAAGAATATATAAAAAAGCAATTATCAGAAAAGAGATATTATCATAGCAAATGCGTAATGGAAAGAGCAGAAAAATTGGCCAAGCAACTCGGCGCAGACATAGAAATAGCAAAAAAAATAGGAATAGCGCATGATGTAGCAAAAGAAATGAGTGAAGAAGAAAAATTGAAGTATGTAGATGAAAATAATATTGAAATAGATGATACAGAAAGAAAAAATACTTCTCTTCTTCATGCAAAAATAGGAAAAGATATAGCTATAAAAATATTTGGATTTTCAGAAAATATGGGACAAGCCATAGCAAATCATACAACTGGAAATAAAAATATGGATATATATTCAAAAATATTATTTATTGCAGATAGAACAAGTGAGGATAGAAATTTCGAAGATTTAGAATATTTAAATCAATTAGTAGATAAAAATATTGACGAAGCAGTATTATATATTTTAGATAAAAAAATAGAATTACAAATAAAAAAAAGAGCATCAATCCATCTTAATGGAATAATAGCTAGAAATTATATATTAGAACAAATAAATAATTAAAAAAGGAGATAAAAATGAGATTTATACATATAGCAGATGTTCATTTTGATAGTCCATTTAATGTATTAACAAATAAAATGGATTTTGGAACAAAAAGAAGATTAGAGCAAAGAGAAGCATTTAGAAAAGCAATTGAATATATTTCTAATGAAAAAATCCCCTATCTATTTATTGCAGGGGATTTATATGACCAAGATAATGTAAGAGAAAGTACTATAAAATTTATTAATGATTTATTTAAAACAATACCAAATACTAAAATATTTATTTCTCCGGGAAATCATGATCCATATTTAAAAAATTCTTTTTATAATACATTTAATTGGAATGAAAATGTAACTATATTTAAAGATGAAATACAAAAAATAGAATTAAAAGATGTAGATGTATATGGATATGGATTTTCTTCTTTTTATTGTTCAGATTCTAAAGTAGAAGAAATAAAAATAAAAAATAAAGAAAAAATAAATATTTTATTAGTACATGGAGCATTAGACTCAAGCAAAACTAGTGATGCCCAATATAATCCAATAAGTACAAGTAAATTAAAAGAAATTGGATTTGATTATGTAGCTCTTGGACATATACATAAGAGAACAGAAGAAAATCAATATAATTTTATTTATCCAGGTTCTATGATTTCATTTGGTTTTGATGAATTAGGTGAACATGGAATGTTAGATGTAATTTTAGAAAAAAATAATTTAATAAATGAAAATAATTTAGAAAATAATGAAATAAATAATTTAATAAATAAAAAAATAAAAAATAATTTAACAAAAATAAACTTTATTAAATTAGATAATAGAATTTTTGAAGAAAAAAATATAAATATTTCAGAAATAAATTCACAAGAAGAATTAATTGAAAAAATAAATTCAATAAAAATAAATAAAAATAATTTTATTAAAATAATATTTGAAGGAAAAAAGAATATAGAGATAAATGAAAATGAAATATGTAAACTAATAGCAAACGAAAATATTTTAAAAATTGAAGATAAATCTGAAATAAAATATAATTTTGACCAATTGGCAATGCAAAACAATTTAAAAGGTATCTTCGTAAAAAGAATGTTAGAAAGGTTAAATGAAGAAGGCGCTGATGAAAAAGCAATAAAAAAGGCAATGGAAATTGGTTTGAAGTCATTTGAATAAATTGGTAAAAAAATTGGCAAAAGATTACAAAAAACAACCTGTGGATAACTTTGAAAAAACTTGGGAAATAATGCATATATTAAATTTGAACTAGTATAAAAATCAAATTGAAAGAACAAAACAAAGAAGGCAAAAAACGTTAAAAATATTATGTATACCGACCCCGAAGAGGTAAAATAAGAAATTAAAGACGGTAAAGAAAATGTATAAAAAATATAAACAATTTTTGGAAGCAAAAAAAGTATAAATGAAAATAGCAAATTAAATAATGTAGCAAAATATTATGTAAATAAAGCAAACGACATTTTTTATGTTAATCATAAAATGCAAAAAAATAATACCAATATCAACTTACAATTTGACAAGATAAAAAACATTTTAAAACACAAAAAGTGAAAAAATAAAAATAAATAAAATTAATTGCAAAAATAATTTATAAAAAATAAAATAATAATAAAATAATTAAAATAAGAAAATTAAAATAAAAAAATAAAACAATTAATTTAAATTAAAAAAGAAAAATAATATAAAAATTAGAAGGTGATTTTTTGAAAATAAATTATTTAAAAATAAATGAATTTGGAAAATTAAAAAATAAAGAAATAAATTTAAATGATAATATTAATTTAATATATGGAAAAAACGAAACAGGAAAAACTACTATTTTAAAATTTATTTCTTCAATGTTTTATGGAGTATCAAAAAATAAAAATGGAAAAGAAATATCAGACTATGACAAATACAAACCTTGGAAGGGTGAAGATTTTTCTGGAAAAATTAATTATGAATTAGATAATAATAACAAATACGAAGTATTTAGAGAATTTTCAAAAAAGAATCCTAAAATATATAATGAAAAATTAGAGGATATTTCAAAAGAATTTAATATAGATAAAACAAAAGGAAATCAATTTTTTTATGATCAAACAAAAATAGATGAAACTTTATTTTGTTCTACAAATTTAGTAGAACAAGCAAATATTGTATTAGATAATAATAATCAAAATATATTAACACAAAAAATAGCTAATATTTTATCATCAGGTGAAGATAATGTTTCATATAAAAAGGTAATGAATAATTTATCCAAAAAATTATTAGAGGAAGTAGGAACTGAAAGAAGTTTAGATAGACCATTAAATAAAGCCCAAGAAGAATTTAATAAATTAAATAATATTATTCAGGAATTAAATAATATTAACGAAAAAAATAATGAATTAAAAATACAACAAGAAGAAATAAATGCACAAATTAAAAATATAGAAAAAGAAATAGAAATATTAAAAGAAATAAAAATAATAAAAGAATATGAAGAAAAAGAAAATGAAAAAATAAAAATAAATAATAATATAAAAAATGAATTTAATGAAAAAATAAATAATTTAAAAAATAAAATAAAAAATAATTCCGAAAATAAAAATAAAATAGAAAATAAAAAATTAAATATAATTAATTTATTTTTTATAACAATATTAATTATAGTAAATATTTTAATAAATTTTATTAATTTATCGAAAGCTTTCGATTTTTCAATAATATATTTTACAATTATTTATTTAATAATTAATTTATTAATTTATTTAAAAAATAAAATAAATAATAAAAAAATAAATAAAATAAAAAATATTGAAAAAATAAAAATAGAAAAAGAAATAGAAATTTTAGAAGAAAATATTGAAAATAAAAATAAAGAAATAAAAAATATAGAAGACGATTTATTAAAAATAAATAATAATAAAATAAAAGAAATAAAAAATAAATATAAAGAAGAAATTAATCAAAGTGATTTAGAAGAATTATTAAATAAAAATTTAAATGAAATAAATAATAATTTAGAATATTTAAATAAAATATTTAATAATAAAAGAATAGAAATAAATAGTATTAATATAGAAGAAAAAAATATTAATGAAAAATTAGAAAAAAAATTAGAGTATGAAGAAAGAATAAAATATTTAGAGGAAAGAATAAAGGAATTATATAGTTTAGAAAAAAGCATAAATATTGCAAAAGAAACATTAGAAGAAGCTTATAATGAAATTAAAAGTAATGTAACACCTAAATTTACAAAAGATCTATCATTATTAATAGATAAAATCTCAAATGGAAAATATAAAAAGGCAAACTTCGATGCAGATAAAGGGCTAATTATAGAAAGAGAAGATGGAGAATATATAA
>CANRGU010000002.1 GCA_947630255.1 uncultured Clostridia bacterium
AAGAAGAATTAAGGAACAGAGGTATAACCCTAATAGCATTAATAATCACAATAATAGTGATGATGATACTAGTGGCAATAACAGTAAGCGTAGCGTTAAATGGGGGGCTAATTTCTAAAACTCAGGAAGCAAGAAGAGGAACAAAGATAGGCATGGTAAAAGACATGGTTTATGCAGACGCAGGGGCAAAACAAGCAGAAAATGAAGGAGACAAAATAACAAGAAGCCAGTTAAAAGGTATATTAGAAAAGTATTTTACAGATGTACCAGATATATTAGGTATGACAGAAGAAGAATTAGGAGAAGTAAAATTAACTTTAAAGGAAGAATATGGAGGATATGAGGATGTACTATTGACTGATGTTTACAGTGGGGTGTATTTAACAGAGCGCGAATTGGTTGTTGCAGATGTTCTGGTGAATAATCTGGATAGTCAAACACTTGAGGAGAGGAGTCCTTTTGTAGAGTATAATAATATGCTATGGCGAGTACTATACGATGAAGATTCGGGATATGGTATACAACTCGTATTAGACACCTATGAGATTTCTAAAGATAAACTATTGAAAATTACACTTGGATATGATGATCCTCTATCTAAAGATGCTTCATTTGACTGGGTAGAGCCAATCCCCATAGGTGATAGATACCTAGACGATCCTGGTCCTACTATTCAAGATCTGAGTGTTTGTGTCGACAGCTATAGTAACGCGATTGCTCGAATGAATGCTGTAGCAGCCCTCTATACCGAGGGTGGTGATTCGGACGTCGTGGCTAGCTCTAGAGCCTTTGGGACACCCCCGACTTTCCTTGATGCGGAATACACTCCTTATACATTCGATGACATGTATAGTTGGTTAGGTTCTAACACTCTTCTGCTTGGGGCTGTGAATGATGTTGAATTTATTGATTATGAAAGGTGTAATTCGATAAATGTTTCTATTGGTGGTCCCTCTAGTCCATTATTCATATTCGCGATAAAGGAAACGTCATTTGGGTCAAGTCTTAAGGTGAATGGTGTTTCGGTTTGGACTACAGGGCTAGGATTATTGACAAGCAATGAAATATGGACGTCCTCAAAAAAAAGCCTAATCAGTGTTAATGCAGAGGGTCGCGAGCGCGTAAATATCTATAGTTTGTCAGGGTATGTCGTTCCTGTGGTGAAGTTAAAAGACGATATTACCATCGTTGGTGGTAAAGGGACGGAGGAAGACCCATACACTCTTGCCTGTAATTAGCATGATGTCTTGATAATATATGTGTGGATTTCCTCGTCGATGTAAATTGTCAAGTAAAATTGATAAAAAGTTGCAATGTCCATTTCCTAGAAATTAACATCGCTTGTTGTTAATTTCTAGGAATTATATTATTTATTTCTATCATTAGCTTATTAACTATATCATCTAGTTCTTCTATTTTTGTAAATTTTTTATTAATTACAATTGTTCTATATGTAGAAGCCAATCTATTGATTTCAAATATTTTTCCATCTTTATTAATTATTTTAAAATTTTCTTTCCAATCAACTTGGGCTTGAAAACCTGGAGTAGTTTCGAATCTCATAGTAGCCTTATTTTGTTCTTCTTGTTTATGAGTTTGGATAAAATGAGCAACGGTGCTATATGAACCAGTATATCCTTTATCTTTAATGAAATTGTAAATTGATTTTGCATTAGCAGAGAAATCATCAGTTTTATTTTATCATTTACATTATGAAAATATGGAAAAAATTTGAATTTTATGATATAGTAGTAGTCAATAAAAGATGATAAAAAATGAATGAGAATGTTATTATAGAAAGATTAGTTAATAATATTATAGATTATACAGTACAAGCTAGAGAAAGAGTTTACAATAATGTAGACAAGAAATGGTCAATTATTATTGGAAGGAGGAATTTTTATATAACTTATCCAATTGTCCAGACGTCTGGACAATTTAATAATTTTGCATTGAGTTTAAGAAATTAAATTCAGTGCAATTTTTTATACAAAAGATAATATGTAAATTAGTAAATAGATAAATTAGCAATAATCATTGCCAAAGAGAATATTAAAAATTTATAATTAAAAAGAAAAAAGACTAAACTTAGTCCGTTAAAAAAAGAAAAAACAAAAGATAGGAGAGAAATGTACATGAAAAAAGAAGAATTAAGGAACAGAGGTATAACCCTAATAGCATTAATAATCACAATAATAGTGATGATGATACTAGTGGCAGTAACAGTAAGTGTAGCATTAAATGGGGGATTAATAGGAAAAACCCAGGAGGCAAAAACAAAAACGGAGGAAGCCCAAATACAAGAAAGGGACATATTAACAGGAAGAATAAAAATAGGGGACACATGGTATGATTCTTTAGATGAATATTTAAAAGATAATCCATCAGAAGATCAAAGTGACGGACCATCAAAATGGGGACAAGATGAAGAAGGAAACATCACATATGATGGAGAAAAAGCAGAATTAAAAGTAGGAGACTATGTAGATTATGAAAAATACGTAACAGCAAACAGTGTAGGAACAAATGAAATAAACGAATTATATGACGAGTTAGAAAAATATTCAGGATATAGAGGAAGCACATATGACACAGAATATCCAATAACAAAGGAAGATCTAAAATGGAGAGTATTAGATGTAAAAGATGGACAAATAAGATTAATAAGTGAAAAGCCAACGACATCAAAAGTATATTTAGGAAGTTATCAAGGCTACAACAATGCAGTATATTTAATAGATAAAGTATGTAGAACATTGTATACAACAAATAAAGGAACAGCTGAGAATTTAAAAATAGAAGATATCCAAGAGAAAATGAAATATGACTATCGCGATGGCTACAAGGTGGAAAATTGGTATGAATCGTATGGATATGAAGGTACTTTTACAGCGGAATCGTTCCGGCTGGACTGGCATGGAACCGGTTTTTTATCCTTCAATCGTCGAGTTAGAAAAGACTGCACTAATTGATGGAACTAGAGGTACAGAGCTTGAATTAAGCCAGCAAACTGTTCCGATCTCCGGGGAGACTGAGCTGACTGGTACTTTAACGGTTACTCAAACTTGCTGGGGAAACGAGCTAGGGATGCCGTCGTTACAATTTAAGAATGATGTGTACGAAGATATTATTTATTTATATCCGGGGTTTGCTGGATTTCGTTGCTGGCTTTCTTCGAGAGCGTGTGCCATTGGTGAAGGCAAGCCTATGTTTGGAGTATCTGTAATTCGATTGTCACTTTTAAGTGATTACTATGATGATCCGGGTCCGTGGAATATTAATTTTGGTGTTGACTTTGACGCGCTTGAGATACCTTATGGTCGGTAGTTTGTTTGAGGCGGCAAATCAGTTAAGGCCTGTGGTTACACTACAATCCAATGTAGAAATAGGAGAAAAAGTTGGAGATACATTTACAATCAAATGATATCTTGCATTGTTACTGGTCGAATGCGTAATTGTTAATAGAGTAAATATAGTGTGTAATAAAAAACACACTATATTTTTTGCTTGGCAACATTGGATTAATTAAGATTTTACTTCAAGAATTACAAAAAACAAAAAATCAATATAGACTTTTTATAAAAAATGAATTAAAATATATATGTTAAAATTAAAAATCGAAAAGAGGAATAAATATATGAATATATGGCATAACGTAAATCCAGAGAGAATAAAACCTAATGAATTTATTGCAGTTATTGAAATAACGAAAGGTGGAAAAAACAAATATGAGTTGGACAAGGAAACAGGATTATTAAGATTAGATAGAGTTTTATATACAGCAACTCATTATCCAGCTAATTATGGGTTCATTCCAAGAACATATGCAGATGATAATGATCCATTGGATGTTCTAGTATTATGTCAAGAAAATATAGACCCAATGACTATAGTTGAATGTTATCCAATTGGCGTAATAAATATGGTAGATTCAGAGCAAAATGACGAAAAAATAATTGCCATTGCAAAAAAAGATCCATATCTAAATATTTATAAGGATATAGAGGATCTTCCAAAACATATTTCGTCAGAAATAATGCACTTCTTTGAGGTATATAAACAGTTAGAAAATAAGCAAACTGTTGTTGAAAAAATTTCAGGAAAAGAAGAGTCAGAAAAAATAATAGAAAAGGCAATAAATAATTATAATGAAAAATTTTCAAATCAAGGAGAAACTAAATGATTGGAAAAATACTATTTATTTTAATATCTTTTTTACTTTTTGTATACATATTTATATTTAAACTAATAAAAAAGAACGATACAACATATCTTTTTGTTTTGGTAAGCCAAGCAATAGGTATATTGCTTAATTTTATACAGGTATTATTTAATGGATTAAATGTCTTGTTTTTTAATATAATTGTTGCTTTGTTATGTATAATAATTCCTATTTTAATAATTGTATTAGAAATAAATGGATTTAATTTTAGTGAATTATTAAGCATAGCTTTAAGCAAAATGTATATAGCATTCGGCAATGTAAAAAAGGCTAAAGACACTTTAATTCGATTAGTTACAAAATATGATAAAAGTTATATGGGGCACAAAATGCTTGCAGAGATATATGAAAATGAAGGCGGAATGCGAAAAGCAATTGATGAATATGTAAAAGTTTTAGATATTAGAAGCAATGATTATAAAACATACTTTAAAATTTCTAAATTATTAAAAGATTTAGGAAAAAAAGATGAAGCAATAGAGATGCTAACTATATTATCAAAACAAAAACCAGAGTTATATGAGTCAAATAAAATGCTTGGAGAGTTGCTATTAGAAAAAGAAAAGTTTAAAGAAGCAATAAATGTTTATATACAAACAATAAAGCATAATCAAGAAAAGGCTGATTTGTTTTATAATTTGGGAATAGCTTATTCTAGAATAAATGAATTTTCATTTGCTAAAGAGTGCTTTTTAAAAACAGTAGAGTTAGACAGTAATTTTTATAATTCTTATTATAGGCTAGGACAAATATCTTTGTTATATAAAGATATAAGTGAAGCAGAGAAATATTTTTTGCAAAGTATGTATGGTGAGACTGAAATAAAATCTTTTTATCAACTTGCAAAAATATATATGATTAAGAATGATAAAGCTAAAGCATTGATGTTTTTAAATAGAGCAACAGAAAGTAGTGAAGCGTTCTATAAAAAAACATTAGAGGAACCAATATTTTTTAGTTTAAAAAATGAAATAATAAAACCAGAAAATAATATACAATACACTGAAAGCGAGACTGAAAGAACTATTTCTGAATACTTAGATAATACATATAATCTTACTAAGATTTTAGATAAAAAGAAAAGTAATAAAAATGAAAAAAGAAAATTTAATTTCTAAAGTCATAAAAAGTATAATTCTTAAATACTTATCTAATATATATAAAAAGAAGGTAGTGATAATTTGAATAAAAATTTAGGTATATTAGGTGGGGACTTAAGAATTATATTTTTGAGTGAATTGCTTGCAAATGATGGATATAATATCTATACATATGGAATAGAAAAAGCTAAGAAAACTAATTCAAATATTAATGAATGTAAAAAAATAGAGGAAATTGGCAAATTTTGTAACATAATCATTGGCGGAACACCATTTTCTACTGATGGAATATTAGTAAATGCACCATTTGCAACTAACCAAATAAATATCGATGAGGTTTTAAAGACACTAGAGAATAAAACTTTAATAGCAGGTGCAATAAAGCAAGACATAAAGGAAAAAGCATATAAAAGTAAAGTAAATGTAGTAGACCTTATGGATGATGAAAGTTTGACAATTTTAAATGTAATACCAACTGTAGAAGGCGCAATTCAAGTGGCTATGGAAAACACAGATTTTACTATTCATAATAGTAAGTGTTTGGTATTGGGCTTTGGAAGAATAGGCAAATTATTATCTAATCAATTAAGCAAAATGGGTTCAGAAGTTAGCTGTATGGCTAGAAAAGATAAAGATTTAGCATGGATTAGAGCATATGGATATAAAGAAATTCATATAGATGATTTAAGCAAAAATTTAAATGATTATGATATAATTTTTAATACAATACCTACTTTAATATTGGATAAGGAAAAATTAAATTTGATAAAAAATAAAAATACTATAATAATAGAATTAGCATCTAAACCAGGAGGAATAGATACTATAACGGCAAAAGAATATAATATAAAAGTAATTAATGCACAAGGATTGCCAGGAAAAGTAGCACCATTAACATCAGCAAAATATATTAAAGAAACATTAGAAGGGAGAAATTTAATATGACAATAATACAAGGAATAATATTAGGAATAGTTCAAGGACTTACAGAGCTTTTGCCAATATCAAGCTCAGCACATTTATTTCTTATACCATGGATTTTTAGCT
Organism: uncultured Clostridia bacterium; assembly: GCA_947630255.1. GTDB lineage: Bacteria > Bacillota > Clostridia > TANB77 > CAG-508 > CAG-452. The sequence continues at coordinate 6,370 of CANRGU010000002.1, forward strand.
GGGATATTCCAGAATCATTTGATGTAGCATTGCATTTTGGAACACTACTTGCAATAGGAATTTTCTTTTTTAAAGACTGGATAGAATTAATAAAAGGTGGATACAATTTTGTAGTAAAAAAGAAAAAGACTACTGAAGGCAGAATGTTTTGGTACATAGTAATTGCAACTTTGCCTGGAGGAATTATAGGATTTGTACTAGATAAGTATGCTGAAAATTTATTAACAAAACCAATGATTATAGCAATAGCATTAATAGTTATGGGTATAATATTATATTTAGTAGATAGGTTTGCAAAAAAACAAACAGATTATAAAGATATGAATTTCAGACAAACATTTTTAATAGGTTTATCTCAGAGCTTAGCATTTATTCCAGGTGTATCAAGATCAGGCGTTACAATGACTGCAGGAAGAGCACTTGGAGTAAAAAGAGAAGCAGTCGCAAAATATTCGTTTATGTTATCTGCACCAATAGTTTTAGCTGCAACAGTATTTAAATTAAAAGATTTTATAGAATATTTTTTAATAGCTGATATGACAGGAATCATTGCTTTTGCGATGGGAGTTATAATGAGCTTTATAGTAGGAATAATCGTTATAAAATTTTTATTAGATTATTTAAAAAAGGGAAGTTTCAAAGTTTTTGCAATATATAGAATAATAATAGGAATAATAGTTATTGCAATATGTTTAAATAGATAAAATAAAAAAGGAAAAATGCACATTTTTCCTTTTTTAAAATTATTTTGATAACAATATTTTTTTGCCTATTTCTGTAACTGTGCCTGCTCCTACTGTAAGAACCACATCATTAGGGCATGCTCTTTGTCGTATAAAACGTGCAATTTCGTCAAAAGATGAAATATACATAGCAGTTTTTCCTAGTGATGATATTTTTTCTACTAAATCTTTTGCAGATATATTATAGTTATTAACCTCTCTTGCTGCATATATATCAGTAACTATAACATTATCAAAATTAGTTAAGACTTTAGCAAAATCATCAAGTAGAGTTTTAGTTCTACTATATGTATGTGGCTGAAATATAATCCAAGACTGGCGATATTTTTTATTTTGTAAGGCATTATATGTTGCAAGTATTTCGCTAGGGTGATGAGCATAATCATCATAAATATCTATATTTTGATAAGAACCAACTAATTCGAATCTACGATTTGCTCCAGTAAATTTTAAAAGAGCAGATTTAATATCATATTTATCAATTCCGTATTCAGTGCAAAGTGCAATACATGCAAGAGCATTTAAAACATTATGATTTCCAGGAACAGATAATTTAACTTCTAAGAAATAGTTTCTATTATGATAAACATCAAATTTAGCAAAACCTTTATCATCAAATACAATGTTTCTAGCAATAAAATTTGCTTTTTCGTTTTCAATAGCAAAAGTTACTGTTCTTGCATCTGTATGATGACGTAAATTAAAACAATTAGGGTCGTCTGCATTTGTAACTAATAAACCATCATAAGGAAGTAATGCAACATATTTTTCAAAAGCCCTGTTTATATTATCAAAATTCTTAAAATAATCTAAATGATCATTATCTATATTTAAAACTATAGTAGATTTAGGACTAAATTTTAAAAAACTTTCTACATATTCGCATGATTCCAAAATAAAATAGTCGCTATTTCCAACTCTATTATTTCCATTAATCTGTTTTAAAATTGCACCAACTTGTATTGTTGGGTCAAGACCTGCTTCTAAAAAACATAAAGAAACCATTGAAGTTGTTGTTGTTTTTCCGTGAGTTCCTGCGATTCCAATAGTATCTTTATATATTCTTGTTAAATAACCAACAAAATCGGCTCTTTCAACGGTTGTAATGTTGTTATTTCTAGCTTCTACAAGTTCAGGGTCATCTTGTTTTATAGCTGCAGAGTAAACAACTAAATCAGATTTTTTAACTAAGTTTGTTTCATGACCTATAGAAACAAATATTCCACGACTTGATAGGCGATCTGTAATTTTACTTTTGGTAACGTCAGATCCAGTAACAAATACTCCAAAATTGTGCAAAATTTCTGCGATACCACTCATACTAATTCCGCCGATTCCTATCATATGTACATGTTTATATTTTTTAAGATTTTCTATATTAGTATTAAAATTAATCATATTTTTAACAACACCTTTCTTATACGAAAGAATTATACATGCAAAATGGAAAAAATTCAATAATTTAGGGAAAAATTATGTTATTTTTGCAGAGCATTATGCGTATTAATTATATTTGTATAAAGCATAATAATTTGTATATAATATGTATAGAAATAAAAAAATATTCTAAAAATTATATTGTAAAATAAAGAAGGAAAAAAACATTTTTTGGCGAATATAATATCTGTACATAATAAAACATGTATAATTTTAAAAACATTGGAAGGCGGTGCACTAAAATGCAAATAACAGATGTACGTTTAAGAAAGGTAAATTCAGAAAACAGAATGAAAGCTGTTGCTTCTGTAACATTCGATAATGAATTCGTAATTCATGATATTAAAGTTATCGAAAGTCAAAATGGATTATTTATAGCTATGCCAAGTAGAAAAACTCCAAACGGAGAATTTAAGGATATAGCTCATCCAATCAATGCTGAAACAAGAGAAAAAATCCAAACAGCTATATTAGAAGCTTATAATGCTCCTGAGGCTGAAGTTGGTGGAGAATCAGCAGAATAATTGAAGATATAAAAAAGCACCTTCTAGGTGCTTTTTTTAGTTAATGTTTGAAAAAAATAATTCTTTTCAAATAAATTTCTTGATATTTTTTTTATTATATTGTATGATAGTATAAGTAGAAAAAGGAAATGGAATTGTGGAGGAAATTATGATGAAAAAAATATTTTTAGTAAGTATGCTAATAACTATACTACTTATGATGTTAGGAACAACAATATTAGCAGTAGAACAAAAAAACACATTAGATACAGAATCAGCTAGTGAATTAATGGAAATTAAAGAAGAAGTTAAAACAGAAAAAGATGAATATACAAGAAAATACGGTTCAGAAAGTTATGGAATGACAGCATTTATATTGAATAAAATAAGAATATACAGTATACCACTTTGCTTTATAGGTATAGCTGTTGGAGCATTATATCAATATGTACTAGGAACTAGACGATTAGATATGAAACAAAGAGGATTTGCCTTAATAGTTTCATTTATAACAATATTAGTAATATGTCAAGTGTTACCATTAATATTTGCTATAGTAGTAAGAGGTTGGAGGGGTTAAAAAGCATGAAAGTTTTATTTGCAGTTAATAATGATGATATTTCTAACGCGATAGTAAGGAAATATCAAAAAATCTACAAAGAAATATTATCTTATAAAAACGTATATTACTTTAATGCAATTTTAAAAGAGTTACAAAAGGATAAAACTTATGATAGAGTAGTAATAAGCGAAGATTTAGAACCATTTGCTAATAATAATTATGATGCAATAGATAAATTTTTATTTGAGAAATTAGATAGTATAAGTGATGAAGCAACAAATACAGAAGGCAATGGTACTGATATTATATTTATTTGTAGTGACAGAAGAAGTAAGTCAGACAGTATGCTATCTAAATTATTTGGTATAGGTATTTATAGTGCGATAATAGGACAAGATAGAAGCACTGATGAAGTTTGTAGATTAATAAATCAACCTAGAACCAAAAAAGAAGCTAAACAATATTACAAAATTGAAATAGATAATGTAAGTTATCAGTCTGAAAGCGAAGATAGTGTTAGCGAAGCAGAAGTACAAAACATATTAGCACATTACAAAAGACTTGGAAGAAATGAAGATAAATATGTAGATAGCTTTAATAATATAGTATCTCAATATAATGATGCACAATTAAAAATTATAATAAGATATCTTCCTATTTCTGTAAAAGCAGTTTTGGAAGCAAAATCTCCTAAATATCAACAATTAGCTTCATTTACTGCTAGTTCAAAAGTAGAAAAACTAAATGATTATAATAAAAACAATAATAGAAAAGCAGGAAGTCTGCAAGTAGAAATGCTTAAAGACGAAACTAACAAAAATAGAATAACTAGACCAATAGTTATACCATCTGCAATAAATCAAAATGGAGTAAGAAAACTTATAAGACAAAAACCACAAGAAGAAAACAATAATTTAAGCAATGAAGATAGTATAGTTAAAGACAATGAAACCAGTATAAACGATCAAATAGATTTATCTGAATTAGATGAAATAATAAATAATGAACAACCAAAAAGAGGAAGAGGTAGACCAAGAAAAGTTGTACCAGAAGGAGAGCAGAAGGAAGATAAACCAAAAAGAGGAAGAGGCAGACCAAGAAAAGTTATTCCAGAGGAAGAACATGAGGAAGAAAATAAAGAAGATTTAGTTGATTTATTTAATATGGATGAGGTACAACAACCTGAAGTAGAAACAACAACTGAATCAGAAACAACAAGTGAAAACGATACAATAGACTTATTTGATTTAGATATAGATGATACTGAAAAACAAACAAACGATGAGCCTATAGATTTATTTAATATGTCTGATGAAGAGCCAGCTAATAATCAAACATCAACAGTATCTAATGATGAACCTGATGTATTTGATTTAGGATTAGAACAACAAGACAAAAATAATGAATATGTTCAAAAAGATGAAAATTTTTCTAGAACACTTACAAAAGATAAAAAAGTAGTATGTTTTGTAGGAACAACTAAGAATGGTACTTCATTTATAGTAAATAATTCTGCACATTTATTAGCATCAATGGGCATTTCAACAGCTATATTAGATATGACTAAAACAAAAAATGCTTATTATATGTACACAAACAGCGAAGAAGAATTAATGAATATTGCAAAAGATAGTATAAATAAACTAAAAAGTGGCATAGCAGATGGAATTAAGGTAAACAAAAATTTAACAGTTTATACTTCTCTTCCAGACGATTCAAACGATTACACAGATGTAGACAGTATTTTATCTACTTTAATAAAGAATCATTCAGTAGTTTTAATAGATTGTGATTTTGATACACCAATGGAATATTTTGGAGCAGCACAAGAACTATATCTTGTTCAAAGTATGGATGTGCTTACAATTCAGCCACTTACTGCATTCTTAAGAGATTTGAAATCTAGAGATATATTAAGACAAGAAAAATTAAAAATAATAATCAATAAGGCTGTAAATATAAGAAGTGTACCAATTAAAACATTAATAGGTGGAATATCAAAATATAATGATCCTTCTATGTCATATATGAAAGACTTATTTGACAAAGATAGCGTTCAATATTGTGTAATTCCATTTGAGGTTCAAAATTATATTAAATATTTAGATGCTATAATAACATGTACTGTATCATTAAACGGATATAGTAAATCATTTATGTCTGCATTAAGACAGTTATGCGACATGATTTATCCATTAATAAATAAGCAGACATATTCTCCACGTGGAGATAACTATAAAAATGAATTTTCAAATGGTATGGATAACACATTAAAGAAAATGAAAAGAAAATATCAATAAATATATGTAGAGGTGATAACTTGGATCCATTTTTAATCATTATAATAGTATTAGTTCTTATTATAGTAGGTTTAATTATTTATAATTTAAATATATATAAAAAAATAAAATCCTATAGTAATATAAGTGATAGAATTTCAAATTTAAATGTTTTACAAGATTTTTTAGATACAATTGGAAAAGATGAATCTGTAGACAACAAATTGCAAATAATAAATGATATATTAATAGAAAAGTTTTCTATTAAATATTCTACAATAGTTGTATTTAATGGAGCAGAATATGAAATAAAGGCTACAAACGTTGATGAAAAACATTGGGAAACTATGAAAAATCTGCATACAGAAGATTTATTTAAAGATAGTATAGAAACAGCAACTCCAAAATATGTTACAGTAAACGGACCAGATGAAAAATTAAATTATCAGAAGTCAGAAATGGGAAGAGCAAAATCAGCCATGTTTTTTCCTTTGTATATTGATAATATATACATAGGATATTGGATTATAGAAAGTAGTATGCCACATGCTTTTGATAATATGGATACCAGCGTATTAGGAATAGTAAGAGAAAATATAGTTGCTGTATTAAAAACAGTTTCTTATCAAAATACTATAGAAAATATTTATAGAGTAGACAAAAACACCGGTTTAAACTCTGCTGAATATTTATATGGAAAAGGAAAAAGAATATTAGACAAATATCCTCAAAGCTCTATATGTATGTTTAATATCGTAAATATAGAAGAAATTAACGAAAAATTTGGTAGGGATATAGGTACAAAAATAATAGTAGATACAAGTAATACTATAAAGAAAAACATTTCTTCTCAATATATTTTTGTAAGATATATGGGACCTAAATTTGCAATAGCTTTTTCTGATGTAGATATAGAATCTGTGCAAGACTTCGTAAGAGGTTTAAAAGACGACATAGAAAATATTAAATTGGCTATTGAAAAAAAAGTAGGAAAGAAGCAAGTTACAGTAAATGTATCGCCAGTAACTAATTTTGTACTTACAATGTATTATAAAGGAACAGGCTTAGAATCTGTAACAAAAAAATTGGAAGAATATTTAGATGATTGCGACAAAAAAGAAAGTAACATAAATTGCATATAATAGGGAAAATTAACATTAGTAATGAAAAGTATAAAAAGATTAAAGGAGGAGTTTAGTATGATAAGCGATAAAACTATGAACTTTAAAGTAGAAAGAGACAAAAATGTTAAAGCAAAAGAAATACTTAAAGAAGTATATGAAGCATTAGTAGAAAAAGGATATAATCCAATAAATCAAATAGTTGGATATATTTTATCTGGAGATCCAACATATATAACAAGCCATAATAATGCAAGAAACTTAATAAGAATGGTTGAAAGAGATGAATTGCTAGAAAATATGGTTAAATATTATATAGGACTAGAAGAATAATATGAGAGTGCTAGGAATAGATTACGGAGAGGCAAGAGCCGGAATTGCAATAACAGATGAACTACAAATAACAGCGCAAGGATTAAGAACTATACATCATAATGGAAATGACAAAGTATTATTAGCTGAATTAGATGAAATAGTTAAGCAATATGAAATAGAAACAATTGTAGTTGGCATGCCTTTACATATGGATGGTAATAAAAGCAAAAGAGCAGAAATAACAGAAAAATTTATTCATAAATTAAAATGTAAATTTAATAAGATAAAAATCGTTTCACAAGATGAAAGATTAACTACAGTTCAAGCGCATAAAACGATGATCGATTTAGATATAAATAAAAAAAGAAAAAAAGAGTTGGTAGACACTATATCAGCTGTATACATATTAGAAACTTATATAAATAAAAAATAAAATATTGCAAAAAATAAATATATATGGTATAAATGTTTTGATATTTTATAATACATTAAAATTAAAAAAATGAAAGGAGACAAAAGAACAATGGATTTTGAAAATAATGATATGGAAGATGATTTAGACAACATCATAGTATTAAACGATGAGGAAGGAAAAGAAGTACAATTTGAGTTCTTAGATTTAATAGAATATGAAGATGAAGAATATGTTATTTTATTGCCAATTGAAGAAGAAAATGAGGAAGATGCTGGAGAAGTGGTAATATTAAAAGTCGAAGATACAGATTCAGAAGACGAAGAGTCTTATGTAAGTGTTGATGATCAAGAAACACTTAGCAAAGTATTTGAAATGTTTAAAGAAAAATTTAAAGATGAATTTAATTTTATTGATGAAGAATAAAATTAAAATTTGAAATTAAAAATGGACGTTTTTACAAAAAATTATTTTTGGTAAAGACGTCTATTTTTGAATTATAATATCATTTTTTATAAAGTCTTGCAAAAAGAATAAACGTAATGTATAATATATTTGAATTATCAACTTTTTGTTACAATAATATTATATATATGTGACAATTATATTAATTCTATTGACATATTAAAATAATGAAATAAAATATATATATCAAAGAGGTATTGTGCTTATGAGAGTAATAAGCGGAACAGCAAGAGGAAAAAAATTAGTATCTTTGGAGGGTATGCAAACAAGACCTACATTAGATAGAGTAAAAGAGGCCTTGTTTAACATATTGCAATTCAATTTAAAAGAAACAAAAATTTTAGATTTGTTTGCTGGTAGTGGGGCCCTCGCAATAGAAGCATTAAGCAGAGGAGCAGAAAGTGCAGTACTTTGCGATAATTCAAGTAAGGCAATTGCAATAATAAATAAAAATTTAGAAGCTACTAGACTGCAAAACAAAGCTCAAGTTATAAATAATGATTACTTAAAAACACTTAATAAGTTAAAAAATGAATCTAAAAAATTTAATATAGTTTTTTTAGATCCACCATATAAAACAGATTATATTTGTAAATCTATTGAAAAAATAGTAGAATATGATTTATTATCAAAAGATGGAATTATAATAGCAGAAACAGATGATGAAAATAAAATACAACAAATTAAAAATATAAAGAATTTAGAAATTTATGATGAGAGAAAATACGGAATAGTGCATATCATATTTATTCGAAAGGAGTAAAAAAATGGAAATTTTTACATTACTAGAAACATTAGAAGATTTAATGGAAAGAAGCAGAAGCGTACCATTTACAGAAAAGGGCATTGTAAATAAGGAAGAAATCTTAGAAATAATAAAAGAAATAAGATTAAAACTTCCAGATGAATTAAAACAAGCTAAATGGGTAAAAGAAGAACGAGGACGTATACTTGAAGAAGCGCAACATGAAGCAGATGGAATTGTAAAAGAGGCAGAAAATAGAATAATAGCAATGATAGATGAACATGAAATCACAAAAAAAGCTTATGAACAAAAAGCTGAAATTATAGAAACTGCTAACGAAATGTCTAGAGAAATATCTAAAGGAACAAAAGACTATGCAGACAGTATATTAGCAAATCTTGAATCAGCTATTAATGATGTAAGTGTAACATTAAATGAAGCCATAAAAACTATAGAAAACAATAGAAAAGAACTTAAATAGTTAAAGGAAGTCAGAAGTTTAAATGGAAGTCAAAAAATTCAAGGTTTCCTAAAAATTCCTGACTTTTTTTACGGTATAAATATTCAAATGACTTAATATAATAAGGAGAAACAGATGTCAAGAGGAAAGAGAAGTAAAAAGAAAAATAGAAATAGAGTGGATTTACAAGTAGTTACATTAATAGTAGCCAGTATTTTACTAGGAGTTTTAATATATACAAAATCAGGTTATATAGGAGAAACTTTAAGCCCAGTATTAGGTGGAATTATGGGCTTTATAAAATATGTGATACCAATTGGAACATTCTCAATTGCGATATTTTTAGCATGCAATAACGAAGATAGAGAAAATTTTATGAAGAAAATAACACAATATGCAGTTCTTTTATTATGTATAACTACAATAATGACAGTAATACAAGTTGCACAGGGCAAATTAGATATATCAAAAGGATTTGAAGAAGCTATTGAAGAAGCTTATGAAAAAGGAACAAACAATATAGGTGGCGGAGCAGTAGGTGCAGTTTGTGGAATTGCATTAATAAATTTATTAGGAAAAATAGGAACAGTTATTTTTGTAATAGGAGTGGCATTAATAGATTCAATTTTCTTATTTGATATAAAGCCAGCAGAATTGCTTAGACAATATATTGAGAATAGAAATGAGAGAAAAGAACAATTAAAATTAGAAAAGGCAGAAAGGTTAAAACAAAAACAACTAATTATTGATGATATGCCACAAGAAAAAGACACTAGAAAGAAAAAATTAAAAAATGCAGAATTAGAAAATAATATGGTTACAGAAGACCAAATAAATATAAAAATTGCTAGCAATGAAAATCAAAATCCAGAACCTCATGAAGGTCTATTTAAAAAGCAAGAAGAAATAAAAGAGGATAAATCGAAAGAAATTCTTGTATTAGAACATGCACTAACAATAGAGGATGAAAATTATGAATTTCCTCCAATAGATTTTTTAAAACCAGGTAAAACAGCCACAAAGCTTGGTAAAAAGTCAATAACTGATACAGCAAATAAATTACAAAAAACCTTATATAGTTTTGGAGTTTCTGCAAAAGTAGAAAATGTATCTGTAGGACCTTCAATTACAAGATATGAATTAAAACCAGCAGAGGGAGTAAGAGTAAGCAAAATCGCAAATTTAGCAGATGATATAGCCTTAAGTCTTGCTGCAGAAACAATAAGAATTGAAGCTCCAATTCCTGGAAAACAAGCTGTAGGTATAGAAATACCTAATAAAGAAAAAGAAATAGTTTCATTAAGAGATATAATAGATACAAATGAATTTAAATCAGCAAAATCAAAATTATCGTTTGCACTTGGAAAAGACGCGGCAGGCGAGGCAGTAGTAACAGATATAGCAAAAATGCCACACGTTTTAATAGCAGGAAGTACAGGATCTCGGAAAGAGTGTTTGTATTAATACATTAATAACGAGTATAATATATAAGGCAAAGCCAAGTGAAGTAAAACTCGTAATGGTTGACCCTAAAGTTGTAGAACTTTCTGTGTATAATGGAATACCACATTTATTAATACCAGTTGTAACAGATCCTAAAAAAGCAGCAGGAGCACTTGCGTGGGCAGTACAAGAAATGGTAAATAGATATCATCTATTTGCTGAAAAAAATGTAAGAGATATAGCTGGATATAACGAAGCATTAGAAAAAGAAGGAACAGAAGGAAAACTTCCACAAATAGTAATAATTATAGATGAGCTTGCAGATTTAATGATGGTTGCAAAAAATGATGTTGAAGACGCTATATGTAGACTAGCACAAATGGCAAGAGCAGCTCGGAATGCACTTAGTAATTGCAACACAAAGACCATCTGTAGATGTAATTACAGGTATAATTAAAGCAAACATTGCAAGTAGAATTTCTTTTGCTGTAACATCTCAAGTAGATTCAAGAACTATATTAGATTCTGCAGGAGCAGAAAAACTTTTAGGAAAAGGAGATATGTTATTCTTCCCAACAGGAGTATTAAAACCAATAAGAATACAAGGCGCATTTGTATCTGATGGTGAAGTAGAACAAATAGTTACATTCTTAAAAGAAAATGGTGGACCTACATACAGTGAAGATGTATTAGAAAAAATAGAAAGGGCAAATACTACAGATAAAGAATTAGATGAACAAGAAGATGATGAAACAGATCCATTCTTAATGGAAGCAATTGATGCAGTAGTAGATTTAGGACAAGCATCTGCATCGTTTATACAAAGAAGATTTAAAGTTGGATATGCAAGAGCAGGAAGAATAATAGATCAAATGGAAGCAAGAGGAATAATTTCAGGATACGAAGGAAGTAAACCAAGACAAGTCTTGGTATCTAAAGAACAATGGCAAGAATTAAAAATGTCTAAATCAGCAGAAGAAATGCCAGAAGAATAATATTATGCACGAAAGAAGGGTAAATTAAGTGTCTAAAGAAGACTTGTTTTCTAAACTTAATATTAAAGATTATAACAATTTACTAGAGAATATTTTAGAAAAAAAATCTTTTACAGAAAACACTAAAAATATCCTTCTTAGCATGTTGTATAAAATTGAAACAGCATATGATGATTATAAAAAAGTAAAAGTATTTACAAGATTAAAAAAAGAATTATTAGAAGAAACAATAGATATCATACAAAAAAAATGTGATCAAATTGAAATAATAAAACCAGAAATAGACAAAGAAACAAAGCTTGGAGATAAAAAGTATATTATAGAGGGGAGCAAAATAATTTCTTATCCAAATGATAAAAATATATTTTATGCTCTAAACCATTTAGGTGATAATAAATTTATAATAAACACTAACTATTACCTATTGAAAAAGCCAATGGAAAAATTGTTAAATCAAGGTTATATTATAGATAAAAATGAAATTATCAGAGATTTTGATGGATGGACTTGGAACATAGTTCCTGAAGAAATTGAAAATCATGTATACAATGTTGTATATCAAAATATAAAAACTTTACTTGGAAATGACTTCCTTAAAAAATTTATAGACCATAATACAATCAGTGATTTTATACAGGAATTTGAAAAAGAGTTAAATGATATCTCTTCAGAAGAAAATATTGATATAGCAAAATTAATATATCAAATAGCAATTTTAGAAGATATATCATCAGACGAAACAAAGAAAGAAGATATTTTAAAAATAAAAGAAGAATTAAAACAAGAATTAGAACAAATGGAAAACAAAAAAGAGTATCTTCAAAAAATATCAAACAAGAAAAAAATAATAGGAAAAGATATAAAAGATATAGACGAAAAAATAAATAATAATAAATTATTAAGGCAGAGCTTTATAAAAGAAAATGAATTTTTAGATAAAAATGAAAGAATATTTAGTCTTAGTGAATATGCAGAAATATTGCAAGAAAAAAGAAAAAAATTGTTAAATCAATTAGAAGAATATAGTCAGCTAATGAAACCAATGAATTATGTTATACAAAAAAGTGAGCTTGCTAGAAAAAATGAAATATTAGATATTTTAACTCCTAATATAAATGTTAAAGAAACAACATATAAAGTTCTAATAGAGTTACAAATAAATTTCTTAAAATTGCTTAACGAAAAGATAAAAAATATTCAAACAAAAAAAGAAATATTAGAATATGTATATTTATTTAGGTATTATAAGTTGCTATATATAGATAATCAAAGAAAAATAAAAGATTTAAATGAATTATCAGAAAAAATAAAAGAAACAGAAAAACACTTAATATCAAAGGCTTGTAAATTAAAGACAATAACCATATTGTGTCAAGATATAGAAAAAAATTATGAATTAGCATCAAAAATATTAAGCTATAATATTATAGATTTAGAAGATTTAAATTTAGAATTCAAAAAGCATGAAAAAAATATTATATTAAATATTTATGATGATGACACAATAGAAGACTCTATCATTTATGATGGCAATGAAGAGTTAAATGTAAAATTTAATAAAAAAATAAAATTGTTTATTTAGTAAATTATATTAAACTATTTTACATCAATAAATAAAAAGGAGTGTTAAAATGGAGATTAGTTTTTTAGGAGCAACAAAAACTGTTACAGGTTCAAATTTTTTATTAGAAGGAGCAGGAAAAAAGATATTAATAGACTGTGGACTTTATCAAGGTAAAGCCGCAGAAGAAAGAGAAAATTATGCAGATTTTCCATATGATGTTCATGACATAGACTTTTTACTACTTACACATGCACATATAGATCATTCTGGTAAAATACCTAAATTATATGTAGATGGATATAGAAATCCAATAATTGCACATAAAGCAACCTGCGACTTATGTTCTATAATGCTTCCAGACAGCCGGACACATACAAGAAATGGAAAATGAATGGAAAAATAGAAAGAGAGTAAGAAAAGGACTTCCTGAAAGGCCACCGCTTTATACAGCACAAGATGCAATAAATTGTTTAGAAATATTTAAGCCAGTGCAATATGATGAAATAGTAGAACTTTCGCCAGATATTCATGTAAGATTTAATGATGCAGGGCATATGCTTCGGTTCTAGTATTATAGAAGTTTGGATAAAAGAAGATGGAAAAGAAAAGAAAATAGTATTTACAGGAGATTTAGGAAATAATGATATACCACTTTTAGATTCACCAACAATGATTGAAACAGCCGATTATCTAGTTATGGAATCTACCTATGGTGGAAGACTTCATATGAGAAATGACGATAAAGCAGAAATGTTTTTGACTATAGTAGCAGAAACTCTAGATAAAGGCGGAAATGTTGTAATACCATCTTTTGCAGTACGGAAGAACACAAGAAATATTATATGAACTAAACAAATTAAAAGAAGAAAGAGATGACAAAGATTTCATAGAAAAATACGAAAAATTAATGAAAGCGCCAGTATATGTAGATAGTCCACTTGCAATATCTGCAACAGAAGTATTTAGGCAGAACATGAATCTTTTTGAAGAGGACGTAAGAGAAGAAATACAAAGAGGAGATAATCCACTAGAGTTTCCAGGATTAAAATTTACACAAACTGCAGAAGAATCAAGAGCACTCAATGAAAGCACTACACCATCAATAATTATATCTGCAAGTGGAATGTGCGAAGTAGGACGTATAAAGCATCATTTAAAACATAACTTATGGAATCCAAATAGCACAATACTATTCGTAGGATATCAAGCACCTGGAACACTTGGAGCAAAAATAGTAAATGGCGAAAAAAAGGTAAAAATATTTGGAGAAGAAATTGCAGTAAATGCTAGAATAGAATATATAGAAGGATATTCTGGACATGCGGACCAAGAGTGGCTTTTAAACTTTGTATATTCATTTATAACAAAACCAAAACACATATTCTTAGTACATGGAGAGCCAGAACGGACAGAAAATATTAAAAGAAAAAATATTAGAAACCACAAATATACCAGTTACAATACCAGATTATGGTGATAAATATAAATTAGACGATAAGATTTCTATTGAAGAGAAACTTGATATAGAAACTAAGAACAAATATTTAAGATTAGAAGTAATAGACAGACTATCAACATTAAAAGAAGAACTAGAAGACATGTCTATAATGATAAGAGAAGATATAGTCGACGAAGATAAGAAAGACGAAGAAATAGCTGCGATAAACGATAAAATAAAAGAACTAGAACAACAAATAGTTAAAATAATTTCATAAAAAAGGAGAAATAAATGGAAAAATATTTTAATGATGCAATAGTTGGAAATAAAGAAATAACAGCAAGTTTTACTAAAGAAGGAGAATTAATAAGGCTTTTTTATCCTAATACAGATTATAGACAATTTATAGACTTTTTACATGTAGGAGTTCAAATAAATGATTCTTCAATGATTTATTTACATAATGATGTAAATAATATATATAATCAATATTACATGCCAAATACAAACATATTAAATACAGAAATATTAAACACGTACTTTAAATTAAAAATTTTGCAAACAGATTTTGTATGTGAAAATAAAAATATATTAATTAGAAAATACAAAATGAAAAACGAAAACAATATTAATTTAAACCTAAACTTTATAATACATTCGTCACTTTTAACAAGTAACAACAATCAAGTAAGTGGATATTGCAAAAATAATTCTCTAATTCAATATATGCACGATTATACATTTACTATATGTTCGAATAAAAAGATTGAAAAATCACAAATAAATAATAATAAAGCAAACATACAAACTGGAGTAATTGGAGATAAAGATTATGTAGGAATGTCTAATGATTCTAGCATAAGCTATAATTTTGGAATACTAAAACCAAATGAAGAAATTGAATTTTGTATAAATATTACAATTCTCAGTGGAGCAGATGTTAGAAATATTGACAAACAACTAGAAGATATAAAAAATATAGACTACAACAAAGAATTAGAGAAAACTAAAAAATATTGGGAAAAATATGTAAAAGATCATGACACAATAAAACTTACAAATTCAAATTCTGGTTACATGAATACTTTGAAAAAAATTTATAAAAGAACAATATTGCTTTATCCATTACTTATAAATCAGTTAACAGGGGGAATATCAGCAGCTGTAGAAGTTGATGAGAATCGAACAAAATGTGGGAGATATTCATATTGCTGGCCAAGAGATGGAATATTTATAACAAATGCTCTAGATATTTTAGAAATGAAAAAAGAAACAGAAAAATTTTATAAAACATTTTGTAAAATGACACAAAGCAAGTCAGGAATGTGGGAACAAAGATTTTACACAGATGGAAATTTAGCTCCTTGTTGGGGATATCAAATAGATGAAACTGCAAGCGTAGTATATGGAGTATATAACCATTATGAACATACAAACAATATAAAATTCTTAAAAGATACACTTAAAATGTGCGAAAATGCTATAAAATATTTAAAAAAATACATTGATAATGTATTAGAAGGAAAAGAAGAATATAAAAGCTATGACATATGGGAAGAAAATGAAGGAATACATACATATTCTTTAGCTGCAATTTTTTCAAGTTTTGAAAAAATGTTAGAAATATATAAACTATTAAAACCAGAATTTAAAGAAAACAGATTAAAAATAGAAAAAATTCAAAAAGAGGAATTAGAATTAAGAAAATATTTAGTACAAATAAAAGATTATATTTTAAAGAATTTATATGATAATAATAAAAAATCATTTGTAAGAAGCAGTGACGGAAAAATCGATATAAGTTTGCTTGGGCTTGTTACACCATTTAAACTATTCTCACCAAAAGAGAAAAAAATGCTAAATACTATAGAAAAAATGGACCTAAGCATAAGAACGTATACAGGTGGATATTTAAGATACGAAAAAGATAATTATATAGGTGGAAATCCTTGGGTAATAGCAAATTTATGGATGGCAGAATATTATTTATCAGCAGGCAATAAAAAGAAAGCAAGAGAATGTTTTGACTTTGTTGTAAAAACAGCAACAGAACATGGTTTTTTACCAGAGCAAGTAGATAACAATACAATGCAAGCAAAATGGGTAATTGGCCTACGGCTGGTCACATGCAATGTTTATAGATGTACTTAAAAAATTATACAATTAAAGGGAGGAAATATGGCAAAGGCAAATACGGTTTTTGTTTGTAGCAATTGTGGGAATGAATCCTCTAAGTGGTTTGGAAAATGCCCAGCATGTAATGAGTGGAATACATGTTACGAAGAAAAACTTACTAGCAAAACAAATTCTAAGTCTGGAACAAAAAAAATTGCAACACCTGTAAAATTAAATGATGTAAAAAAACAAGATATAGTAAGAACATCTACTGGCTTTGTAGAATTAGACAGAGTGCTTGGCGGAGGCTTGGTTAAAGGCTCTTTAACCTTAGTTGGAGGAGAGCCTGGAATTCGGTAAATCTACTTTAATTTTGCAGATATGCGACAAAATTAAGGAAGAGGGCAAAGTTTTATATGTTTCTGGTGAAGAATCAGTAGACCAAATAAAAATAAGGGCAGATAGACTTGGAATTAACAATGATGACATAGTTTTTTTAGGGGAAACAGATATAGACGTAATACAAGACTCAATTCTGCAAATTAATCCAAAACTTGTAATTATAGATTCAATACAAACAATGTATTCTGATGAAATAACATCAGGTCCAGGTAGTGTTAGTCAAGTAAGAGAAATAACTTCTAGAATAATGAAGATGTGCAAGCAAGAAGCTATTACAACAATAATTATTGGACATGTTACAAAAGACGGAAATATTGCAGGACCGAGAGTTTTAGAACACATGGTAGACACTGTGCTATATTTAGAAGGAGAAAGATATTTCTCATATAGAATACTTCGAGGCGTAAAAAATAGATTTGGTTCAACAAATGAAATAGGCATGTTTGAAATGCAAAATTCTGGAATGTGTGAGATTAATAATCCATCATCAGTACTACTATCAGAAAGAAATGAAAACGCCTCAGGTTCAATCGTTGTAGCAAGTATGGAAGGAACAAGACCAATTCTTGTTGAACTTCAAGCCTTGACTGCAACAAGTGTATTTGGTATGGCAAGAAGAACAGCAAATGGTATAGATTATAACAGACTTACATTGTTAATTGCAGTGCTCGAAAAAAGAGCAGGCTTGCCTTTAGGAAACCAAGATGTATATTTAAACATAGTAGGTGGCATAAAAATTAATGAACCTGCTCTAGATTTAGGAATAGTGCTTTCGGCAAGTTCTAGCTTTAGAAACATAGCAATTCCAAATGACACAATAGCAATAGGAGAAGTTGGACTAACAGGTGAAGTAAGAAGTGTAAACATGATAGAAAAAAGACTTAAGGAAGCAGAGAAATTAGGATTTAAAAAATGTATCATACCAGAAAGCAATAAAAAGGTCTTGAAAGATGAATATAAATTAGATATAATAGGTGTGAAAAATATTTTAGAAGCAATGAAATGTTTAGGATTAAAGTAATAAACTGTTCAAAATGAGGTGAGAGTTTGGCAGAGAAGGTAAAGGATGATGAAACATTAATCAACATACTGAAGATAATAGCTCCAGGAACTAAATTTAGAGAAGGTTTGGATAATATACTTAAAGCTAAAACTGGTGCATTAATTGTTATAGGAGATTCAAAAGATATAATGGATATAGCAGACGGGGGTTTCAAAATTGATGAAGAATATACACCTTCTAGGCTATATGAACTTGCAAAAATGGACGGAGCAATTATTTTAAGCGCAGACCTAAAGAGAATACTTTTAGCAAATACTCAAATTATACCTTCATCAAAAATAACAACAGATGAAACAGGTACAAGGCACAGAACAGCTGAACGTACAGCTAAACAAACAGGAGAATTAGTAATAAGTATCTCTCAAAGAAGAAACATAATTACAGTTTTTAAAGGAGATTTTAGATACACTATAGAGGATTCAGGAAAAATAATAACTAAAGCAAATCAAGCACTACAAACATTAGAAAACTATAAGAAGGTGTTTGATTCAAAATTAAAAGTGTTAAATGAATACGAATTTAATGATATAGTAACTTTAGATAATGTAATTACATGTTTGCAAAGAGCTGAAATGGTAATGAAAGTAGCAGAACAAGTTAAGCGTTCAATATATGAATTGCGGAGATGACGGAGTGCTAGTAAAAATGCAATTAGAAGAATTAATAGAGGATTTACCAGAAGAGGAATTATTAATTGTAAAAGATTATATAGCACCAAGTAGAAGATTAGTAGCTGAAAAAGTTTTACAAACAATACAAACAGCATCACAGGATGAGTTTGTTCAATCAGAAGTAATTGCAAAAGCATTAGGATATGAACAATTTGATAATTACGAAGAAGTAGCTGTATATCCAAGAGGATATAGAATTTTGAATAAAATACCAAGAATGCCTGCTAATATTGTAATGAATTTAGTAAAAACATTTAAATCATTCCAACATATATTGCTTGCAGATGTAGACAAGCTAGATGAAGTAGAAGGAATAGGAGAAGTAAGGGCAAGAACAATTAAGCAGTCATTAAGAAGAATGCAAGAACAATTTGTTTTTGATAATTTAATGATATAGTAGAGGTGAAATACTTGAAAAAAAGAACTAAAGATAATAAAGGAATAACTTTAATTGCGCTAATAATTACAATTATAATCATGCTTATATTAATTTCAGTAACTACATATACAGGTTTGAGTACATATAATAGCACAAAAGTTGATAAATTTGTTGATGAAATGCAATTGCTACAAAGTAAAATAGATGATTTGGTAGCCAGTATGACTAAAGAAGAATTAGCTAATTTAAATTTGGCATCAGTATCTACGCAGGAACAAAAAAATGCACTTAGTAGTGCTTTTAGCAATGGAGAAATAAAATCAAAAGAAGAAACAGCATATAAGGTATTTTCTACAAACAATATTTTAAATATATTAAACGTAGAAAACGTCAAAAATGATATTATGGTAAATTTTGAAACTAGAGAAATAGTTAGTGTAGGCGGAGTAAAATATGATGGAAAAAAATATTATACACAATATAAGCTTCCACATGGACAAACATTAACTGAAGGTACAGAATTTACTAGAGATATAGGAGAGTTTACAGTAAATTTATCTATAGATGGAATAAATTCAGAAATTGAGGTAAGTAACATAAGCATTACAAATGGAACACTAAGTTATCAAGAACAAAATGGTACGTATTGGACTGTAATAACAAATTATACGCAGAAAAATGAAAGCTATAGAATTAGTTTACTAAAATCAGGTAATTACATTTTTAGAGTGCAAGATAATAATTCACTAGACAATAAAGTTGAAAAAAATGTGAAAATTACATTAACAAATAAACCAAAAACAAATTTATCGTTGGTGCAGTCATATGATTATGGTCAAGGTTCTGAAAAGTGGGCATATGTTACAAATGATAGTAAGAAATATGTTTGGATTCCTAGATTTGTATATAACAATAGTGGAGAAATAAAATATATTAAAGGAACTTCAAATGTAGCAACTGATGATACATACATAGATGATGAAAATTGGACTTTAGATAGCAATTTTACAAGTCAAGATGGTAAATCACTTACAGGTATATGGGTTGAAGTAACCAGCGTAAATCAAACTGGATTAGATATGAAAAATTTATTAAGTGATAGTACAAAAACATTTTTAGAAGAGGTAAATTAAAAAACAATTTTGAAAGGGGAAAGACATGAAGAACAACAAATTAACTTTAAGTATAATATTATTAATTTTTGTAGTTATTTTAGGAGGATTTTTATCATATGGATATTATCAAAAAGCTACATACAAATTACAAAGACCTATAGTTTCTATGGAAATTAAGGATTATGGTACAATAAAAATTGAACTTTATCCAGACATGGCTCCAAATACAGTTAAAAACTTTATAAAACTTATTAATGAAGGATATTATGTTGGATCAACATTTAACAGAGTAGAAGATTCATTAATACAAGGTGGATATAAAATAGATGAAGAAACTGGAGAAGCAAAAGAATCTGGTTTAAGTATAGATGGAGAATTTTCACAAAATGGATATGATAATACATTAACATTTGAAAGAGGAACATTAGGACTTGCAAGAAAAGATTATACTTATTATTCTTCTTTAGATTCTAGCCTTTTAGCAGAAGGATATAACTCAGGATATAACCAATTTTTTATTTTAGCAGATGATATTAAAGAATTTGATGGATATTACACAGCATTTGGAAAAGTACTAGAAGGCATGGAAATTGTTGATAAAATAAAAGCATTAGAAACTGTTACCGAAACAGATGAAGAGACAGGAGAGAAAAACATAACAACAAATCCAGTAAATCCACCAATTATAGCAAATGTTTCAGTAGAAACATTCAACACAGAATATGGAGAGCCAGAAACACACGAATCATTTAACTTTAATATGTGGCTTATGAATTATTACTATGGCGGAAATTTATTTAATCAATAAATTTTTAGAGAAAAAACGAAAAAATTTAAAATTACTATTGACAGATTTATTAAAATCTAGTATACTTATTTTCGTCACGAAAAATGGGCGCATAGCTCAGCTGGTAGAGCATCTGCCTTACAAGCAGGAGGTCATAGGTTCGAGCCCTATTGCGCCCACCATTTTTTTGGCCCGGTAGTTCAGTTGGTTAGAACGCTAGCCTGTCACGCTAGAGGTCGTCGGTTCGAGCCCGATCCGGGTCGCCATTTTTTTAATATATACATATATTAGGCATTAAAAAATATCTAATGCAACTTTATGGTCTGATAGCTCAGTTGGTAGAGCAGGAGACTGAAAATCTCCGTGTCAGTGGTTCGATTCCACTTCAGACCACCAAACAAAAAGGTTCAATGTCAATAGTTGGGGTAAAACATCTGTAAAGTTGTTCTGCACCAACTTTTTAATTGGACTTAGAAAGTTCCATAAAAATGAAAGCTCATTTAACGAATTAGAGGTGGCAAAATGGATAAAATATTAGACAAAGTAAATAATCCAGAAGATTTAAAAAAATTGAATATAGAAGAAAAACAAGAATTAGCAAAAGAAATTAGAGAATATTTATTAGAAACAGTTTCGAGAAATGGTGGACATTTAGCATCTAACTTAGGTGTAGTAGAACTTACTATTGCTATTCACAGTGTATTCAATTCTCAAGAAGACAAAATAGTATGGGATGTAGGCCATCAGTCTTATGTGCATAAAATATTAACAGGTAGAAAAGAACAGATGAAAACTTTAAGAAAATTAGGAGGAATTTCTGGATTTCCAAAAACTTCTGAATCGGAATATGATAGCTTTGATACGGGACATAGCAGTACATCAATATCTGTTGCTTTAGGTATGGCAAGAGCTAGGGACTTATTAAATAAAGATAATAGAGTTATAGCAGTAATAGGAGACGGTTCACTTACTGGTGGAATGGCAATGGAAGCATTAAATGATGCAGGAAGCAGTAAAACAAATATTACGGTTATACTAAACGATAATGAAATGAGCATATCTAAAAATGTAGGAGGAATTCCAGCACTACTTACAAAAATACGACTTAAAAAAACTTATAAAAGATCTAATAATTGTATAAAAAGATTTTTTAATAAAGTACCTATTATAGGAAAACCAATTGTAAATTGTGCTCATGTAATTAAAAAAAGTATAAAACAAGCAGTTATTCCAAATATGTATTTTGAAGATATAGGATTTACATATCTAGGACCAGTTGATGGACATAATATACAAGAATTAGAAAATATTTTAAATAAAAGTCAAAATATAGAAGGACCAATAGTAATTCATGTTATAACCAAAAAGGGAAAAGGCTATGAGATAGCTGAGAATAATCCAGATAAGTTTCACGGAATATCTAGTTTTTATATAGAAACAGGAGAAACTAAAAAAGCAAAAGAAAAAGATTATTCACAGCAATTTGGTGAAAAGCTTGTAAGCCTAGCAGAAAAGGACAAAAAAATTGTTGCTATAACAGCTGCAATGAAAGATGGAACTGGATTAAAAGAATTTGCAAATAAATTTCCAGACAGATTTTTTGATGTAGGAATTGCAGAACAACATGCAGTACGGATTAATTGCGGGAATGGCATCAGCAGGACTTAAACCTGTATTTGCTGTCTACTCATCATTTTTACAAAGAGGGTACGACCAGTTAATACACGATATTGCGATTCAAAATTTGCCTGTAACGATTGCAATAGATAGAGCAGGAATAGTAGGAAATGATGGTGAAACGCATCAAGGTTTGTTTGATTTGGCATTCTTATCATCAATACCTAATTTTGTAATTATGGCTCCAAAGAATTTTGAAGAACTTAATAAGATGTTAGAATTTTCAATAAATACAAAAAAACCAACTGCAATAAGATATCCAAGAGGTGGAGAAGGAAATATTAAATTTGATAAATGTGAAGATATAACTTTAGGTAAAGCAGAAATAATAAAAGAAGGAACAGACATAACAATTATAGCCATTGGAAAAATGGTTGAAAGGGCAGTAGAAGTATCAGAAATATTAAAAGAAAATTGTATAAATGCAGAAATAATAAATGCAAGATTTTTAAAACCATTAGATAATAATACAATATTAGAATCCATAAGAAAAACTAAAAAAGTAGTTACATTAGAAGATGGATTAATAAAAGGAGGTTTAGGAACAGCTGTAATCGAAGCAATAAATAATAGTGATATTAAGGATGCTAAAGTAAAAGCATTTGGATATGATGATTGCTTCATAAAGCATGGAACAGTAGAAGAATTAGAAAATAAATATAAATTAGACGCCGAAAGCATTGCTAATGCTATAACATAATAATTTTACAAAGAATCTAACATATGGTATAATGAAAGTGATTATTATTGTATATAAGGAGTAATTTATGAAGAAAAGTTATAATGATTTATGTGAAGTAATTGCTAATATATATAAAGAAATGGGTTATTCTGATAAAGCACTATATGAATACAAAGATCCAGATGAAAATATATTAGATTATGATGGATATTCAAAATATGCAAAAACTTTTAATTTAAGTAAAAATGACTTATTAACAATAATGAAAGTAATAACTGTGTCAGCAGCTTATCAAAGAGCTTCTCAGAAATCGATGATGGCTACAAAATCTAGTACAGTAATTCCACCAGAAGATACAAAGGAATTAAAACAAATATTTAAAGATTCAGAAGCTTTAATACAAACAAGGCAAACACATGAAAGAGAAGTTGCAGATATTGCGAAAATAATTTCTAATGGATTAGGATTAAATGGAGATATTTCATATTTAATAGGTTTGTTGCATGATGTGGGACATACATGGAATGGACATACAGGAGAAAGAATATTATCTTCAATAGGGAGATTAAATGACTGTGGTTATATAGTTCATAATGCTATGGGAGCATATATATTAGAAAGAGAAAATATTATTGAAAGAGCAATTAAACAAGTAAAACAATTTAATCCAAAAGTAAAAGAATCAGAAATTAAAGATTTAATGAGATATATAATTGATGGAATTGTATCGCATAACGGTGAAGGAGTTGTTGGAAAAATTGTTCCAGAAGATAAAACAACAGAAAAAATGACTGAAGAAATTAGAAAATGTTTTACTGAAAAAGGATATGATAGAAAAATAATGCCAGCAACAATGGAAGGTGCAGTTATTAGATATGCAGATATAATTGCATATACGCGTTCTGATATATTAGATGGTTTTAGATTAAAAGATAGAAATGGAAGAAAAATATTAGAAAATTTTGATGATAAATATTTTTCAATTATAGGAACATGTTTAGCTAGAAAAAATAATTTTAAACCATTACTTGAATTAGAGAATAAGCTTTTATTAGAAATGTACGGATTATCAAAAAGAATAAACAGCATGACATCTACAGAAGAAAGATTCCTAAAGCCAGAAGAAAGAATAGAATTAGAAAGAACAAAAAAGGAAAGAGAATTTATAGAAGCAGAGTATAAAAAATTAGAAAAATATAAAATACATTATGCAAAAGCATATTTTAATTCAATAAGTCCAAAAAGCGAGGCAAAAACAGAAATTACAGAAATGATGCAAAATGAGTTTATAAAAGATTTAATTGAAGCAAGTAGAGATAAGGGATATATTACAATGTCGCCATTAATGAGAAAAACACTTTTTGCATTGAGAGACTTAAATGTTAGAACAATAGTGCCATATACAAGAAGGGCATTTGAAACTAAAGATTTACCTATTGCTGCAAACGATTTAGTAAGTTCTTATGCAGATATATTAGTAAAAACAGGTATAGCATATAGTTTTTTACCAGAAGAGGTTAAGGCAAATATAAAACCATATAACACAGAGAAAGAGCAAGAAGAAGCAAGATTACAAATAGAAAACGATGAAAAGAGAACTTATGAAATAAAATTATGTCATTATTATACCAGACAAGAAAAGAATAAATTAAAATATATGTATAAAAATTCTATGGAGGCAATGAAAGACATTACGGAGCACGATATAAATATTGCAATAGGCGAGGAAACATATGATGGTGAATTAAGAGAAATTTATGAAATTAACAAAATTAATCCAATAAAAAGAAAAATTTCTGAGATGGGAAAAACATCAGAAACAATGACACCAGAGGATAAAGAAAAATTATTACAGCAAATAATGAAAGAAAAACAAAAAGATATAGAGAGAATGATCGCAACTAAAATGGCTATTGAATATATTGGAGGAATGACAGATAATACTATCCTATCAGTTCTGATAGAGAAAAACCTTATATCAAAAAAACAATTAGTTGAAGGATATGGAAGACCAGGAACAGAAACACAAGATACAGGATTAGAAAATCTTAAAAAAATATTTGCCAAAAATGAAGAAATGATATATCCAGACGACATGAGCGATAATGAAATAAGTTTATAAAAATAAAAGGAATATAGATTTTAATTCAGCTATATTCCTTTTATTATGCTCATCAAATATTGTAATAAACATAAAAAGATGATATAATTATAATAATATTCATTATACTGTCTTCCTGCGGGCATCTATTAGAGCTAGCATGAGACAAATAATTTTAGGAGGATATGAATATGAAAATTGAAAATTTGACGGTTGCATTAGATTCTGTTAATGAAATGTTTAAGCGGTTAAATAATCTTCGGAGGTGGACAAATTTTATTACAGAAGGCAAGTATGATGAAATATCAAAACAGGCATTAAACTGTTCGATATGTTATATACTTGCAAACAAAGCAGAAAGAGGAGGCATTGCTATCCAATGGGAAAGATTTCCTAAAATAGCCATTTATCGTGCATTTCAAAAGGCATATGTTAATTATGATACTCCAGAACATATACTAAAAGAAATTTGCGATTTAGGACATATCTCTTATGAAAAAGTTTTTGGAGATATCACGGTAGAAATGATTAAAGAACTGACAAATGAGACATTTGCTAATTGGGTTAAGGAAGGCTGTGGAACTACAGAAGAAAGGATTTATAAAGCAGCAACGTGTATTGCTACCTTCTTAGAACTAACAGAAATACAGGTAAATGTAAATGGTGATTATGGAGCTAAGTATGAGCAAATAATCAAGAATATGACTAAATACTACGATATTCCTGGCTTTTGCCAAATATCAGAAACTAAAAGTAGTTGCTTCAAACTATTTAATGCTATTTCTAAATTAAGAAACAGGAATAGATGGGCTGCATATTCATATAGCATTGATTGCTCAGTTCTTGGTCATCTGTTTGACACAGCTGTATTTGCTTACCTTATTGCACTTGATAAAGGAGAGACGGAGAAAACTGCAACAAAATGTTTCTTCATGGGAATATTTCATGATGTTCCAGAAACATTTACAACTGATATTCCTTCACCTATAAAGGATAAAATCCCTGGTTTCAGAAAGCTTACGGAACAATATGAAATGCAAATGATGGAAAAGCACGTTTACTCTCATGTACCAGCTAAGTTGCAGATGATTTAAGAAGAGTTATGTTCGAAGACGAAAAAAATTCTGAATTAAAATGCTTGATGAAAGGTGCAGATTATATTTCAGCTCTTTCAGAAATTTGTCGCCAGATGGAAGCTGGAACAAAGGATAAGTCATTTTTTAAAGCAGTAGAGCTTCATAGAGATAAACTGTTTTATTCAGATAATGTAGAAATCACACCAGACATAGCAAAATTTGTCGAAAGATTGGCTAGCTTTGCTAACAGTCTAAACCCGTATTAAATTTTTAATTTTAGGCTACGCGATTATTAACCGCGTGGTCTTTTTTTAATTAAATTTTTATATTGTATAAACTATTGATTTTTTTCATAAAATATAATAAAATATATAAGACTTTGAATAAAAATAATAAAATAGGAAAGAGGTAATAATATGGCAGAAGTATATATGGCAGGAGACGTAAGGAATGGAACAACATTTGAACTTGATGGAGCAGTATTTAAAGTAGTTGAATTTCAACACGTAAAACCAGGAAAAGGAGCCGCTTTTGTTAGAACAAAACTAAAAAATGTAATAACAGGAGCAGTATTAGAAAGAACATTTAATCCATCAGAAAAATTACAAGGAGCAGAAATAGAAAAGAAAGAAATGCAATATCTATATAATGATGGAGAACTATATTATTTTATGGATAATGAAACATATGATCAAATTCCACTTAATAAAGCAGATTTAGGAGATACTTTAAAATATTTAAAAGAAAATATGAATGTAAAAATATTATCTTTTAAAGGAAATGTATTTGCAGTAGAACCACCTATATTTGTAGAATTGGAAGTTACATATACTGAACCAGGATTTGCTGGAAACACAGCAGGAGCAGGACAAACAAAACCAGCAGAATTAGAAACAGGTTATTCAATAAATGTTCCTTTATTTGTAAATACAGGTGATGTAATTAGAATAGATACAAGAACTGGCGAATATATGGAAAGAATTTAAGGTTAAGGAAGGTTTAAGCCAATGTCTAATTTAAATATTAAATTTAAAAAAATTTTAGAAGATTTAGAACAAAATATACAAAATAAAGACGATTTAGAGTATATAAAAGTTCAGATATTTAATCTATACAATTTATTTTTTGATGAAATAAATAGAATAGAGAACATGACAGCATCAAGAATGGAAACAATAGCAGGAACTCAAGCAATATTACAAGAAAGAGTAGAAGCTCTTGAAAACGAAATAAAATCAATGGAAAAAGAATTATATGTTGATGAAGATAGTGATTTTTCAATTACATGTCCATATTGCAACAATGAATTTATAGTTGAATCTGAAGAATTAAAAGACGAAATAGAATGCCCAGAGTGTAATAATATAATAGAACTAGACTGGGGAGACGAATGTGATGAACATGATGGATGTTCAAATGATTGCTCTCATTGTCATCATGATGAAGAAGATGACATGTAATAAATTTAATAATAATTTAAAGGGTTGACGGCTTTGCCGTCAACTTTTATGCTTAAATGAAGATGTGGACCAGTGGTATTACCGATTTGTAGGATTACCATTTGAATCTTTATATGGATTATTAGGAACTCCATATACATTTTTAGGTCCGACTTTAGCAACAATTTCTCCTTGATTTATATATTGACCTTTATAAACAATAAAATTAGGAGAAACATGAGAATATGATGAAGCTATATTTCCATTAGTAATAGTAACAGTAAAACCATTTGCACCATTAAATCCGACAAAAGTAACTGTGCCTGAAAAAATAGCAATAATATTTGTTCCCATAGGAGCGCCAATATCTGTACCATAATGAAACGAAGATTTACCTGTTGTTGGAGATTTTCTTGCGCCAAAATTAGAAGTTATAGTTGTATATCCAGGCGTAGGCCAAACAAAACCAGAAGAGCTTATTTCAAAAGAATTATTATAATCATTATCTGGAATATAACTTGCAACATATCCATATTCTGATAAAAAGGGAATAAACAAGCATAAAGAAAAAATGAGCACAAAAATAAAACACACAATTAACGAAGTAAATGAAAAAGATTTAAAAAACATAAGACCTCCAAAAGAAATAAGTTAAGAGTTAACACATAAGAATTATAAAATACTTTTTGATTTTAAAATTTATATAGATTAAATAGTAAAAAATTAAAAACGACGAAAGTTGCATATTGTGATGGCAGGGGTAGAAGGATTCGAACCCTCACAGGCGGTTTTGGAGACCGATGTGCTACCATTGACACTATACCCCTAAATTTAGTTACTTAATTATATTAGCATATATTTTAAATATGCGCAAGAGAAAAATAAAAAATTATAAAACAAGTATGACTAGTAAGTGAAAATGTCCCAAAAAATTTTTGTATTTGTAAATAAAAATGTCCTAAATAAAGAAGTTAT
>CANRGU010000003.1 GCA_947630255.1 uncultured Clostridia bacterium
GTACTTTTTCTTTCTTTATATGAATGTCCATTAACCAATGTTAAATTATTATCATAAACTTCTGCTGATACAAATCCGCTTGGATTTTGGCAAAATGTTCTTACTTTATCTCTAAATGGTCCTACTCTACCTACAAATTTTGCTTCATACATGTATTTATTAACATCTTTCATTATTTCATCTGGAAGTTCATATCTTACGCCAATATCTACAATTCCTGTATCTGATTTAATGTGATGCTTATTGCACATATCTACAAGCCAATTTGCTCCTTTTCTTCCTACTGCTAAAACTACTTTATCTGCAAATATTGTTTCTAATGGATACTCTTCATCATCTATATATTTTGCGTCTTTTATTTTTACGCCCTTAATACTTCCATCTTCTACTACTAAATCAGCTACAGTTGTGTTAAACATCATTTCTATTCCATTATCTGCAATGTATTTTTCTAATCTTCCATACACTTCATGACTTTTTTCTGTTCCTAAATGTCTTATTGGAATATTTATTAATTTTATTCCGTCTTTTTCTGCCCTTTTAGAAATTTTCGCTATTTCTTCTTTATATTCAATACCTTCTAATTTTTTATCTGCTCCAAAATCTAAATATATTTTATCTGCATAATCTATTAATTCTTTTGTTTTTGGAACTCCTATATATTTATGAAGAATTCCTCCTACATGTATGTCATCATCTTCACTATTATATAGCGATAGCTTTCCGTCAGAAAATGCTCCTGCCCCCGAAAATCCATTTGTTATATTGCACATAGGTTTACAATGTATGCATTTTTTTGTTTTTTCTATTGGACAGTTTCTTTCTTCTACTTTTTTGCCTTGATCTATTAATAAAACTTTTTTATATTTTTTTAGTTTGATTAATTCATAGGCACAAAAAATAGAACTTGGTCCCATTCCTACAATTATTACATCATATTTTTCTGACATAAAATCACTCCATTTACCGATGTTTTACTAATATACTATATCATAAAAATATGTTATTTTCAATAATTAGTTTTTTTGAAACATTTTATTGCCCAAATTTTTCCATTTGATTGTTGTGTAAAACTATGTTATAATAGTCCCCTAGGCATTATATTATGTCTAAATAAAATATAGGGGAGAAAACTACTATGGATTCACACTTATGCAAAGCGCCTAAACGGAAAGGAATTATAATAATTGTACTATGTGCAATTATGGTAATAACTTTTTCCTCTTTTTTAGTAATCGACTTAAAGAAAAATCAACTAGGAAATGAGGCACTAAGCCATGCAAAAATGGCAAATCAGATAATCTCGCAAGCAGAAAAAAACTTTCAAATTGTTAATTTTTTAGCAACTGAAGCTAATTCTAAAGCTGAAACTGCTACAAACATAGCTGTTCAAGCTGAGGAAAGTGCTAGATCCGCTGATGAATTAGCAAAGCAGGCTCAAGAAAACGCAAAAATCGCTTCTGATACAGCAGCTAAAGCTGAGCTTAATGCTAAAACTGTTGTAGAGCAAAATGCACGAATAGAAGCTATTGCTCAAGCTCAACTTGCAGTTCTAGCGGCAAATCAAGCAGAAATTGATGCTAAAACTGTAATTGAAACAAAAGAAGTTGCAAAAGAGAACGCACAAGCTGCCTTAAATGCAGCAAGCAATGCAAAAGCTGAAGCTCAAGCTGCTTCTGAAATATTAAGCAATGCTGAAATTTCAATACAGTATTCAACTTATGCTAAAAAAAGAGCTGAAACAAGGGCAAAAGAAACAGCTATTGCAGGAACTATCTCTTATGCTGAAAAAAAATTAGATTCTGCAAAACAAGAAGCAGAAACTTCTAAAATTCATGCAGAAGCTGTAACAGAAGCTATAGAACAAGCGACTACAAAGCTCAACAATGCAGCAAATACATATGCTGAAGCAAAAAACTATGCACAATCTGTAAACAATTCCATGGAACATTTACAAGCTAAGGTAGATTCCACAACTGATATTGTTAATAATATAGAATCTGTGCATGAATCAATTAACGAAACTGTTGTAAGCACTTTTAAGTCGCTTTCTTCTGATCAAGCCCTTACCCCAAGTATGGGTGTATATCATTATAGCGGACACAAGGAAACTTGGTATTCTGAGCGAATATTGCCTGGAAACAAACTAGATATTCCCGGACGCTACACTGATCAAAATGGCATAGTACGTGATTGTGATGGCTACATTTGTGTGGCATCCTCGGACCTCGAAAAAGGGACACTTGTTGATACGTCCCTTGGTGCCGGTAAAGTTTATGATTCTGGATGTTCACCCGGAACCATAGATATTTACACTAATTGGTAGTGTTAATAGGATTTAGACAGTTCATCCTTTTAATAAGACCAAAGGAGAGAATAGCAATGCTTTTCTCTCCTTTCTCCTTTTATAAATATAAATACTATTACATATTTTACAAAATTACACTTTCTATTAAATTAATTTTGCATTAATATTTGCTGACCTTTTATTAAATCATAACTTACTAAATTACTACCTTCTAAATTCTCTTTATACATGTCTATTCCTGTAATTTGACTATTTTCATAGGTTTTATAATAATATATACCTTTATCCATATTACAACATGAACTGTAAATTGTTATTTCATATTTATCTTCGCCCATGTGCACGCATCCTCTTTGCTGATAAACTGACTCTAATATATGAAAGAATTGGCTAATGCTTTCTGATTCTGAATTTCCAGATAAAGAATTCATTTTTGTAAATGTTGCTTTTACAAATCTTGATGCTGATGATAAATCGCCTGGAAGTCCAAGTGCTCCCATTCCTCTACTATAAGTTTCTAAATTTAATTTGTTTGAAAAATTATTTACTGGTTGCTCAATTGATAAACTCATATAGTTATTTAGATTAAACATATGTATATCAAATGTTGGGTTGTTTGTAAGAACTCCTACTGGATTATCATATATTTTAAGTCCGTCTTTGACACTTTCAACAGTTATTGATGCTTCTTTATCAGCAATTATCCAATGTAACGGAGATGCTGGAAGTTCGTCGCTAAAATTAATTGATGCTAGATTTATATTCTCTAATAAGTTCTTTACTTCTTTAATATTAGAACATTGTGCTAATACATAAGGTATAAATTCGAAAGGTGCAATGTTATCTTTTCCGTCTTTTTCTTCTTTATAATCTGCATTGCCCGGAAAATTTAGTCCTGCCATTCCAAGTCCCTTTTCATTAATTGCATCATAATAAAGAGGATAACCCCCTGCTACATAAGCCATTCCAATTATTGCATAATGCGTATTTATATCTTTTACTTTTCTGAATTTAAAATTGTAATTTCTAGGTGTTATTGTAACAGTTTCCTTGTATGAATATTCTAAATCTAAATTACGTCCAAAATAATGATTTTCTGTATTATATGTTATTGCAGTACACATACTAAATTCCTTCTTTCATAATGGCAAAAAGGGGTCTGTCCCCCTTTTTTGCCATACTCTTATTCTTGTTCTTTGTTTGTAATTTCTTCTAGGTTTAATAGTTCTTCCCATCTTCTGTCTACTTCTTTTTGGAATTCTTCTATCATCCATTCATTTCCTGGTTTAAACATGTGTTTAAATCTTTTTTGTGGTCTTAAGAATTCTTCTATTGGTAGCTTGTTTTTTGGTTTGTAATTTACAGTATATTTTCCATCTACTACTTCGAATAGTGGCCAATAGCATGTTTCTACTGCTAATTTATTTATTTTCATTAAGTCTTCTGTGTTATATCCCCATCCTCTTGGACATGGTGCAAGTACATTTAAGAATGCTGGTCCTTCTGTATATATTGCTTTTTCAGATTTCTCATATAAATCTTTAAAGTTGTTTACTGCAATTGTTTGAGCAACATAAGGGATATGATGATTTGCAATGATATTTGCTAAATCTTTTCTGTTTTGCATTTTACCTGGGATAACTTTTCCAGCTGGTGATGTTGTTGTATCTGCAAATCTTGGAGTTGCTGATGAACGTTGAATTCCTGTATTCATGTATGCACCATTGTCGTAACATACATATACCATATCATGTCCTCTTTCCATTGCTCCTGACAAGCTTTGAAGTCCTATATCGTATGTTCCACCATCTCCACCAAATGCTATAAATTTAGTAGTTTGGTCCTCTGGAATTTTTCCTTTTCTTTTTAATGCTTTATATGCTGCTTCTGCTCCAGATGCATTTGCTCCTGCACATTCAAATGCTGTATGTATAAATGAATCTGTCCATGCTGTGTATGGATATATAAATGTTGAAACTTCCATACATCCTGTTGCTACACTAATTACTGCATGGTCTTCTGGTTTTAGTGCTCTTAGTACCATTCTTGCTACTGGTGGTGCGCCACATCCTGCACACATTCTGTGTCCTGCTGTAAATCTAGATGGTTTTTCTGCTACTACTTGTTTTAAATTATATGCCATATTGCTCTTACCTCCTTAATCCTAGATATCTATATGGATTATCTACATTTCCTGATTTTACAATTTCTTGTAAGTCTTCATATACTTTTTCTATGTCATCTGCTTTTGTATCTCTTCCACCAATTCCATACACATAATTTACCATTGGAACTTGTTTTTTATTTACATACATTGCAGATGTTACATCTTCAAATAATGCTCCACCAGCTGCGTTTAAAGAATCTGCTTTATCTAAAACAGCAACTGCTTTTACATGCTCTAAAGCTTTTGCTATTTCTTCTGCTGGGAATGGTCTAAATACTCTTAGTTTTAACAAACCTGCTTTTATTCCTTTTTCTCTTAAAGAATCTACAACAAATTTTGTTGTTCCTGCTGTTGAGTTCATACATACTATTGCTATTTCTGCGTCATCTAATTTATATTCCTCAAAGAATGAATATTTTCTTCCTGTCATTTTTTCAAATTCGTCTGCTACTTCTAAAATTACTTTTTTAGCATTTTTCATAGCCTCTGCTTGTTGTGCTTTGTGCTCAAATAAATATGCTTGTAAATCTAATGGTCCAATTGCTATTGGATTTGCCTTATTTAAAAGATATTCATCTGGTTTATATTCCCCTACGAATTTTTTAACTTTGTCATCTTCTATTAATTCAATATTTTCAATAGAGTGTGATGTTATAAATCCGTCTTGGCATACCATAAGTGGCAATTTTACATTTTTATTTTCTGCAATTCTATGTGCCATTATTAAGTTATCATAAGCCTCTTGGTTATTTTCTGAAAATAGCATTATCCATCCGGCATCTCTTACACCCATTGCATCTGAATGGTCATTGTGTATATTAAGAGGTCCAGATACTGCTCTATTTACTAAACTCATTACTATTGGAAGTCTTAAGCTTGATGCAATATATATCATCTCCCACATAAGTGACATTCCATTTGCAGATGTTGCAGTCATTGCTCTTCCTCCTGCTGCTTCTGCACTTATTGTAGCAGCCATTGCACTATGTTCACTTTCTACTGCTACGAATTCTGTATCTACATCGCCATTACTAACAAATGTAGAAAAATATTGTGGTATTTCTGTTGATGGTGTTATTGGGAATGCTGCTACTACATCTGGATTTATTTGTTTCATTGCAATAGCTGCTGCTTCATTACCACTTAAACGTTCTCTAATACTCATAAATCTCTTCCTTTCATTTTATTTATATTTTACTCCATTGCTATTGCGCCAAACGGACAAACCTTAGCACAAACTCCGCAGCCTTTACAATAATCATAATTAAAGTCTGTTCTTTTTTGGTCTTTTCCTACTGGAATTGCGTCATCTGGGCATACTGGAAAACATAAGCCACATTGTTTGCATTTTTCTGATAAATAAATAGGTTTTGTACTTCTCCAGTCGCCTGTTTTAAATTCTCTTGCATTTCCAGCCTCATAAATATCTCCACCTGGAGTTAAATCTTCCATTGGAGTTTTTGAATCTATGTTCATATTTTTTCTACCTCCTTAAGAGCCATTTCTAAGGCTTTCATGTTTCCTTCGATAACTTCTGGTTTCTTTGCAAATTTGTGTTTGAAAGAACCTTTCATATCATTTAATAATTGTTCATCTGTCATTATTCCACTTACTTTTACTATTGCTGCAAGCATTGGCGTGTTTGGAAAATATCTTCCTAATGCTTCCTCAGATATTTTTCTTGCGTCTATTTTGTAAATTGCTCCTTCATATCCTTTTAAGCTATTTTTAATCTCCGTGTTATCTTTTGTAGTATTAATAACTATTGCACCTGTCTTTTTTAGTCCTGCTGTTACATTTACAGACTCTAAAAGTGTATCATCAACAACTACTACATAATCTGGTTCATAAATATTACTATGAACAGTTATTGGCTTATCACTTATTCTGTTATATGCAGTTATTGGTGCACCCATTCTTTCTGGTCCGTATTCTGGAAATCCTTGAATGTATTTACCTGTATTAAATGCTGCGTCTGCTAAAAGAAGAGATGCTGTTTTTGCTCCTTGGCCACCTCTACCGTGCCATCTTATTTCAATTAAATCACTCATATTTTCCTCCTGATTTTATTAATTTAACCATTTGTAAATATATATCTAATTAAATTAAAAGTCAAGATTCTGATGCAAATTTGAAGTTTTATATTTTATATGTTATAATATTAATATAGTTTTCAACTATCATAATTGAAAGGAGTACATATATGAAAGAAAAATACGTAGGAAAAAATAATAAACCAAAAATGAAACATTCTCTTATGGAAAGAATTAAACTGGCTGAATATTGCGAAAGAAAATTTATAGACAAAGCAGAAAACATAAATTACCAAATAAAGAAACTAGAAGAAGGAAACTTATCAGGTAAGGCTCTTGAAACTCTTTCACAATTACGTAAAGACCATGAATTATGTGTAGAACGTTCTTATAATTATTATCAACAACAAAAATCTTTAAAAAAATCTTTAAAACGAACTGTTGCCATCTTAGGTACAGCTGTTGTATTAGGAACAGGAACTATAATAGGTGTTTACGCAAATAATAAATCAAACCAAAATTTTATTGATATGACAAATCAAGCGTATGATTATGTTCTTGCTGAAAATGAAGATCAACCTAATCCATTATATGAAGCATTTCTAAATGATATTAAAAGATACGTTACATTAAATGGCAAAAGTCATTTATATGAACTATCTGAAGATGAACAGAAAGAATTAACTAATATAAAATCAAGAATTAAATCAAATCCCGAAGGAATGAATAATCTTGCTCTTGATATTGTAAAACAAAAAATTGCATCTCACTATGGAATAGAAGATTATTCTAGAATTACTATTATAGATAAAAGTGGTATGGTTCAAGCTGATAAATATCATGACAGAAGTGGTAAAGAAACTAATGTCTCTATTTATTTAGATAACATTAAAATAGCTTGTACACATAGTATTTTCGATACATCTGATGGTGAGGTTCATACTACGTCAAATGATATACAAGAAGATTTATTAGATGCCATATTCGCAATATCAAAAGCTCAAGTTAACGCTAACAAATATTCACAAGATCTTAATAAGTCACGCAAGGCTCTAAAAGAAGCTCTAGATTTAGATGAGAACTCTATTAAATTACCACCTATAGAAAAAGACAATGAAAGATAAAATATAATTTAATACAACAATAAAAAGAAGTGATTTCACTTCTTTTTATTGTTGTTTGTTTATTTTTTTAATTTTCTTCTGGTGCTTCTACAGGACATACACCTGCACATGTTCCACAACCAATACATGTTGCTTCATCTATTATGTATTTTTCGTCGCCCTGTGATATACAACCTACTGGACATTCTGCTGCACATGCTCCACAAGATATACATTTGTCTGTTATTTTATATGCCATGATTCTTTCTCCCTCCTTTTAAATTTAATGAAAAGCTTCGCTTTTGATTAAGTTTATTATAATTAATTATAATAATTTTATGTCTAATCGTTATTTTTTATGTCCATTTCTTCTAATTTTTCTAGTTTTTCTAATTCTTTTAAATCCTCTGGATTTTCTATATCTAATGATTCCTCTTCCTTTTCTACATCTTTTATAACTTTTACATCTTTTGAATCATATTTTTTAAAGAAAGTATCTTCTCCATCTTTAAATTTTACTTTTATAATTTCTTTTAATGTTTCTACTCCGGCAAACTTCTCCTTCACCATCAGATGTTTTTACTGTTGCGCCTATTTTTGGAAGACGAGCTAGTTTTTCTTCGTATACCTCTTGTTCATATTTTAAACAACACATAAGTCTGCCACAATTTCCAGATATTTTCGAAGGATTTAATGATATGTTCTGTTCTTTTGCCATTTTTATTGATACTGTTTCAAAATTTCCTAAAAAAGAGCAACAACATAATTCTCTTCCACACATTCCATTTCCACCAAGTTTTTTCACTTCATCTCGTACACCTATTTGTCTTAACTCTATTCTTGTTTTAAATATTGCTGCTAAATCTTTTACTAAATCTCTAAAGTCTATTCTACCATCTGCTGAAAAAAAGAAAAGTAATTTACTTCTATCAAATTTATATTCAACATCTGTTAATGTCATGTTTAGTTTATGTTCTTTTATTTTTTCCTGACATATTTTTAATGCTTCTTTTTCTTTCTTTTTATTTTCTTCGTTTTGCTTTCTGTCTTTATTAGTTGCCACTTTTATTATTTTTTTAAGTGGTTTTTCTAGTTTTTCATCTGGGATATTTCTATTTGGAATTACTACTTCACCAAATTCTTTTCCCATTGTAGTCTCTACAATAACAGCGTCGCCTTTTTTTATTCTTCTTCCGTCTGGATCAAAGAAATATATCTTACCTGTTTTTTTAAATCTGACTCCTATTATATTTGCCATTAATTTCCTCCCATATTGTCATTATGAAATTGTCCATTGTCATATCAAAATTATTATTTTTATTTAATCTATCCTTAGTATCTTGAGTTATATTCATACATTCTATATATGCTGTATTTTCCTTTATCTTGTCAAAAAATATTAAATTTATATAGCTTAATATTTCGTCTGCTTCTTCTTTGTTTGCAAATATTTCGTCTTTACTGCTGATTATATCTATTATATCAATATTTTCTAAATTAGAAAATACTTTTTTTATTTTTATGTAATCTTCTTCCTTATTTTTTAAATTTATTGCTTTATTTACGCTTCCGCTGTGCAATATTAAATGTTATTTCAGAAACGTTTGTATAGTTGTATTTTTGTTTTAATACTTCTGCTAATTCTTCTTTTGTCAAATTTTTAAATTGTATTTTTGTACATCTAGATTTTATTGTTGGTAAAAATAAATTTTCACTAGAAGCTATAAGTATTATTGTAACATATTCTGGTGGTTCTTCCAATGTTTTTAATAAACAATTTTGGGCCTCTTTTGTCATGCAATCACTATCATTTATTATATATACTTTTTTATTAGATACTACTGGTTTTTCATAAACTTTTTTTGTAAGTTCTCTTATTTGATCTATTTTGATTGAATTTTCTTCGGGCTGTAATATAATAAAATCTGGATTATTGTATGAATCAAATTCTATACAAGACTTACATTTGTAACATGGTTTTTCTTGATTTAAACAAAGTATTGCTTTTGCAAATTCTTTTGCAAATAAAAGCTTTCCTATCGATTCTTTTCCTACGAACATATAACTATGTGCAATATTGTTTGTATCTATTATTCGTTTTAATAATTCTTTATTTTTTTCATTTCCTATGATATCTTTAAAAATCATATTTTTTCCCTATAATGTTCCTCGTTTTAGTTTACTTTTCCAAATTTATTTAATGGCCAGAATCTAATTAATACTTTGCTTTCTACTTTTTCTATTGGTATACATCCAAAACTTCTACTATCTGTACTGTGTGGTCTATTATCTCCCATTACAAAAACATATCCGTCTGGAACTGTAATATCACTAAATGTGCCTCCTTGTGTAGTTATTCCTTCCCTTAAATATGGCTCATCTAGTTCTTCATTATTTAAATATACCTTACCATTTTCAATCTTTATATGGTCTCCTGCAACGCCGATTACTCTTTTTATATAACTTGTTTTTGTAAATTCTAATACATAATAATTGAATTTAGCAAAAATTCCTTTTGGTTCATATTCATATTTAGCCACTGGATTATTCATATCAACTTCAAATGCAGATGGCATCGGATCGCTTGGAGCCTCAAATGTTATAATATCTCCTCTTTTATACTCTCCATGTATAGTTCTTATCCATCTATTAAGTATCAATCTTTGTCCTTCTTCTAGTGTATTATACATAGAAGGTTGCTGAACGACTGTTGGTGTGCCTACATAATATCTAAATAATAAAGCTAATACTATTGCAATTACTATGCAATATACCCATTCTAATATATTTTTTGCCCTAGGACTTAGATTTACTTTCATTGTTATTCCCTCTTTCATGATAAGCATACGCTAGTAATTATACATTAATATTGTTTATATTTCAATTGTTTTAAATAAACAAATTACAATCTAATTTTGTTTTGTTGGTATTGTTATTACAACTTCGGTTCCTTCATGCGATTTGCTTTTTATATCAATTCTTCCGTTATTTTTATCTAATATCTCTTTTGCTATTGAGAGTCCCAATCCTGTTCCCCCCATAGCTCTAGTTCTTGCTTTATCTACTCTGTAAAATCTTTCAAAAATTCTACTTAAATCTTTTTCTGGAATTCCTATTCCATTATCAATAACTTTTATATATGCATCGTTATATACAAAACCTACATATATTTTTATTGTTCCACCTTCTCCTGTGTATTTTACACTGTTTGATAATATATTTAATACAACTCTTTCTATTCCATCTTTATCAGCATATACTTTAGGTACATTCGCAGTAACAAAACATTCTACCTTTTGCTTTTTCTTATCCATTTCAATTTGTAAATTTTCTTGACACTGTTTTACAAGTTCTCCTAAATCAAATTCTGTTTTCTCCCAGTCAGTTTTATCATTATCAAACTTGGATAATGTTAATAAGTCATTAACAAGTTTAGTCATTCTTACAGCCTCAGATGAAATTACATTTAAAAATTTCTCTTGCAAATCTTTATCATATTCAGAATTTGCTAGTGTTTCTGCATATCCCATTATTGAAGTAAGTGGAGTTTTAAGTTCATGTGATACATCTGCAACAAATTCTTTTCTCATATTATCTAATCTTACATGTTCTGTTATATCTTGAATTACAACCATAACTCCTGCTGGTCTATCATTTTCATCTTTAAATGGAGCAAAAAATATATTTAAATATGTTTCATCAATATTTACTTTCTGCTCAGTAGTCGTCCAATTTTCTAAATAAATTATTTTTTCCATATTAATATCTAGTTTTAATTTTTTAAAAATTTTATCAAAAGTATCATCTTTAGAATTTATTTTCAATAGCCTAGTTGCTGCTGGATTTATGTGTATAATACTTCCATCCATATTAAATGCTATAATTCCATCTGTCATATGAAGTAAAATTGTTTCTATTTGCTTTTTTTGTCTAGTTACTTCGTTTAAGTTTTCTCTTAATCCAGAAGTCATAAGATTAAACGCTCCTGCTAAATCTCCTATTTCTGTTTTTGATGAAGCGTCTTGTAAATATTTAATTTCTCCTTCTACATCTTGTCCTTCTGCAATTTTTTTTGCACTACTTATTAATTTTTTTAGTGGATTTATAACTGTTTTAGATGCAAATAAAATTATAACTGCACATATTAGTATATATGCTACAGCTATAATCCAAAATACTATATTAGAATTATATATAAATTGTTCTAGTGATTCTCCATTTTTTATTAATGATGATACATTATTTAAATATATAGCTCCGTGGAATTACAAACATTATTATAGCCAATAAGGTTACTATTAATATGATTTTTATTTGAACACTTTTAAACATATTTACCTCACAATGGAAATTCCTTTAATTATTTCTTATATAATATCCTACTCCTCTTTTTGTTATAAGGATTTTTGGATTTGCTGTGTCTTTTTCTATTTTTCCTCTTATTCTTCTTACTGTAACATCAACTGTTCTTATATCTCCATAATATTCATAACCCCAAACTTTTTCAAGTAATACTTCTCTTGTTATTACTTGTCCTGCTTGACTTGCTAAAAATTTTAATACTTCAAATTCTCTTAAAGTTAAATCTATTATTTGTCCATCTACTCTTGCTTCAAACTTATCTAAATCCAATTCTAAAGAACCTACTACTATTTTTTTCGTTTTTACATCTTCATTATTTACTGTGTTTGTTTCCTGAACTTCAGATTTTCTTAAATTTGCTTTTATTCTCGCCATTAATTCCCTTACACTAAATGGTTTTGTTATATAATCGTCTGCTCCAAGCTCTAATCCCAATATTTTGTCAATTTCTTCATCTTTTGCCGTAAGCATAAGTATTGGAACATCTAATGAATTTCTTATTTTTTTGCAAACTGTTAAACCATCCATTTTTGGAAGCATTATATCAAGTAAAATTAAATCTGGTTTTTTATTTAAAGCTATATCTACTGCTGCTAATCCATCGTTTGCTTCTAAAGTATTATAGCCTTCCTTTTCAAGATTATATACTAGAATATCTACTATAGGTTTTTCATCATCTACTATTAATATAGTTTTTTTATTTTCCATTTCTTCCACAAAAGTCCCACCTTTCTCAATTACGACTTTTATTAACTTACTTATATCATATTACAAAATTTTAGACAAGTTTTTTTTACAAATTTATTACAAAAATGTGACATTTGGCAAAAAAGGGGGCTGTCCCCTTTTTTGCCAGTTTTGCAGTTTTATAAAATTACAAAATTATTTCTATTTCATTTATTGTTCCGTTATCTTCTAGTTTGATTTGTTTCTCTTCTATTTTTTTACCATTTAAATAAAATTGTTGATTTTCGCCTGTGCATTTTCCTTCTGGATTTTTTACATTAATATTATATATGCTTGTTTTGTATCTGTATTTAATACTATAACCTTCCCATCTGCTAGATATGCATGGCTCTATTTTAAGCATTCCCGCTTCTACTTTTAATCCTAATATATCTTCTAATCCGGCTTTGCAAAACCAACTACTAGACCCTGTGTACCAAGTCCATCCACCTCTACCAGCTAAATTGTTTGCTCCATAGATATCTGCTGCAATTACATATGGTTCTACCTTATATTTTTTGGCTGCTTCTTTTGTTCTTGAATGTTCAATTGGATTTATCATTTTATAATATTCAACTGCTTTATCTCCAAATCCAAGTTTTGCAAATGCTATTATTGCCCACATTGCTGCATGTGTGTATTGCCCTCCATTTTCTCTTACGCCTGGAAGATATGCTTTTATATAACCTGGTTCTAATTTTGTTTTGTTGAACGGTGGATCAAGCAACTTTATAATTCCATTTTCAGTATCTATTAAATGATTTTCTAAACTTTCCATTGAAATAAATTTTTTATCGTTGTCGGCTGCGCCAGATATTACGCCCCAACTCTGGGATATGCTATCTATTCTACATTCTTCGTTTTCAATGCTTCCGAAGTGGCTGTCCGGTTATCCATGTATGCTCTTTTAAACCATCTTCCATCCCATCCAGCAGTATTTAAAGCTTTTTTTAATGCTTCCTTTTTTTCTTCATATATTTTTGCTCTTTCAATATCATTTCGTCTTTTACATATTGGGATAAATTTTTCTAGTATATTGTAAATAAAGAATCCAAGCCATATACTTTCTCCCTTTTTTTTGTTTCCTACTGTGTTTAATCCATCATTCCAGTCTCCTGACCCTATTTTTGGAAGTCCATTTTCTCCAAAGTTTAGACTTTTGTCAATTGCACGAATACAATGAGTGTATACATTTTCTTTTATTTCTGATTCTAGGTATTCGTCATATCTTTCATCTACTCCATCTGGAAGTTCTTCTCCTTCTACATAACTTTCTTCTACATCTAAAATACTATAATCGTTTGTATAATTTATATATTCAAATACTACATAGCAAAGCCATAATAAGTCATCTGAAAATCTTGTTCTTATTCCTCTGTTTGTCTCTTCATGCCACCAATGCTCAACATCGCCTTCTATAAATTGGTGCTTGCAAGCAATTAAAATTTGTTTTTTCATAAGTTCTATGTCTGTATATTTTAAGCCTATGCAGTCTTGTAGCTGATCTCTAAAACCAATTGC
Source organism: uncultured Clostridia bacterium (assembly GCA_947630255.1). GTDB lineage: Bacteria > Bacillota > Clostridia > TANB77 > CAG-508 > CAG-452. The sequence goes on from CANRGU010000003.1 coordinate 14,221, forward strand.
TCCTCCAGATTGATAATATCCACTTTTAGCCCATAGTCTTGATACAATAGTTTGATACTTTGCAAAACTATTTATCATAATGTTAAATGACTCTAATGGTGTATTTACCTGAACTCTACCTAATAATTCATACCAGAATGATTTTACGACGTTTAGTTCTTGCATACAATAAGATATTTTTGAGTATCTATACGATAAATCTTTTGCATCAAGCACTGAGTTTTCTTCTCCGAATTGAAGAATTATTTCTTTTTCTTCAAAGCTTTCTAATTCTATTTGCATTTCTATTGCAATACATGAATTTTCTCCAAGTCCCGAAGAATTATCTAATGTTACTTTATCTAAGCCTTCTGGGCTTGCTAAATTTCCTTTTCCTATAAAAAAGTCTTTGCTTCCTGTATATGATTTTATATTTTCACTACTTGATACAAATGCAACTGTCTCCTTAAAACTATCTTTATATAAATTTTTTGCAATGACTAAATTATTGTCTTTAGTTACTTCTATATATCCATTTGTTTTTATTTCATCTTCTCCGAAGTACTGGCTTTATATAGTATACTAATTTTAAATTTCTTCTATTTGGTTCTAAATTTTTTAATTTTAATATATTTATTTTTATATTATCTTTTTTTGGAACAAATATTTCTAATTCTTGCGATATATTATTTTGAGTAGATTTAAATTTTACATATCCAAGGCCATAGATTATATATCCTTCGTTTGATTCTGTATTAATGTTATCTGACATGCTCCACTTTTTGCCTGTTTTATAATCTTTTAAATATATAATTTCTGATGGCAAGTCCATTACAGGATTATTATTCCAAGCAGATAGCCTATTTAACCTGCTGTTTTTATGCCAAGTAAATCCTCCCAAGTTTTGAGTTACTAATGTACCAAATGTTTCGTTTGCAAGTATCATACTCCAAACACTAGGAAGTTTATTTTCTTTGTCTAATTTTATTATATATTCTAATCCGATCTTCAGAAAATCCACTATATTCATTATAATATTTTAAATTATACATATCTATATTTTGATTATTGTTTATTTGATCTTGCAAAGCATATTCTGGTTTTGCATCTAATCCTATATCTTTAATTTTCTTTAAATATTCCTCTTCTAAATCATCTATAACAGTCTTTATATCTCCATTTTTCGCATCTATAATTACATTTGCTTTAAATTCTAAAAGTTCTATATCTTCTTTTTCAATTTGATTCGTATTTATTATAAATATTCCACCTGATATATTTTTTAAATATTCCATTTGCTTATTTAATATTGCATTTTCGATTTCATAATTTACGTACTGCTCATAAGAATTTGGCTCACTATTTAGAATAATTAAATCCACAATTATATTTTTGCTTCTAAAATATTCATGTGCTTTTAGCATATCTCGTACTACATACATATCATTTAAGTCTTCTATTTTTAATAAAATTATTGGTATATCTCCAGATATTCCATATTTCCATAGATTACTTTGCGAATAAATTTTTTTAGGTAAGTTGCCAAGTAGCATCTTTTTTAATGGATTATTAAATACTACATATGATAATAGCTTTTGATATTTTTCTATATCTGTACCTTTAAGTCCAAGATATATACTTTCTGCCTCTACTTTTGCTCTTGCAAGTTCAAATGTTTTTGTAACAACATTGGTATTCTTATATTTTTCTAATAATTCTAAAACTAAATCCTTTTGATCAGAAACACAGATGATAAAATCAAATATAATTTTTTCGCCAGGCATTATTTTTACTGTTCTTTTTGTTGCAAGTGCTGGATCTGTTACAAGTCCAACATTTTGAGAAAATGGCTTTGAATCTCTTACCATCTCTGGTATTAGATTTTGATTTTTACCTAAAAATTTTTCTTTGTCTATTTCTATTTCGAATTCTCCTACTGTTTCGTGTTCTGTAAAGAATGATGTTCCTAAAAACATGTCTTTTTCGTTTGCTCCACGTTTTTTTCTTTTTATTAATATATTTTCATTATCTAGTTTTTCAAATATTAAAAATAGATTATTAAATGCCATGTGTGCATAATCTTGCATTGGTCCGTGAAAGTACTGGCTCAAAATAATTTGTTATTTCTAATGTTCTTTCTTGCATGCCATTATTTTTAAGTTCTAATCTTCTTATTTCTACTGGATCATCTGTTGATACTATAATTTTTGTATTGCTTTCTATGTCGGCATCTGTTCTTACAAATTTACTTCTTTCAGGCGCAAACGTTACTGTGTATTTATCTCCTCTGTTTTCTTTATCTATCGGCGTATTTACCCAAATTCTTTTATTTTGTACGTCTTTTAAATAGAAAAATATACCTTGTTTATAATCTGCTGTTTCTTTAAATCTATTTACTAATATTCCATTATATATGCTAAATCCTTCTCCATTTTCTTTTGTGCATATTGTATAGCTTCCATTTGATATGACATTTGATTTGTTTAAATTTTCTTCTATTTTTGTGTATACAAGTTCCATATAATTTTGATAATCTTTTGGTTTTACTTTTTGTATTTTTTCTTTTTTCTCTTTTGTAATAATTGCTTTTTCTGGAATTCTTTCTTGCAAAAGAATGTCAATTGCTTCTATTTCTGGATTATCCATAAATCTTTTTACTAGTATATTGTTATTTATAAAATTATTAATTGATAGCAAACTTAAGGCTTGATGGTGTGCCATATATGTTTTTACTACTTCATACTTATTTCCATATTTTAATCTAGAAATTGTATAATCTATTGATTCGTAGAATCCATACTCACCATACATATTTTCTTTTTCTAATTCTTTTAAATTTTGTATTGCTTCTTTTGGTACATAATTTAAACTTAAAAATACAGAATATGGAGCAACTACCATGTCGTCTTCTAGTCCTCTTTTTAAACCTAGCCATGGTACTCCAAATGATTTATACTGATAATTATTATTAAAATCTTTTAAGTTAAATGCCGCCTCTGATATTCCCCAAGGAATACCCAATTTTTTTGCATATTCCATTTGACTCATTATTAAGAATCTACATGATTCATCTAAAAGGCTAGACTCATATTGTTTTATATTTATATTTGGCATTAAATATTCAAATGCTGTTCCAGACCATGAAATTAGTCCTTTGTATTTATTAAGACTTGTTAATGTTCTACTTAAGCTACTCCAATGCTTAGCAGGCACATCTTTTTTAGCAATTGCTACCAAACTTGCTTGTCTTGCTTCTGAGGCAAGTAAGTCATAATATGAATTTGTAAGCATATTTTTTTCTACATCAAATCCTATAGAAAATAATCTTTTTTTGTTATCATATAAAACTGTAAAATCTGTATTTTCTATTATATTGTCTATGTTGTTAATCATTTGCTCTATTCTATTTTTAACATTTGGCTGTTTGTATTCTAAATCCATAGCATTTAATAAAAATTGTTTTGTAGTATATAAATATCCTATAAAGTTTCCATTATCAACCGTTGAAATATATCTTGGCGTTAATGGTTCTAATGTTTTTGTGTTATACCAGTTATATAAATGCCCATTCCATTTTTGAAGTTTTGTAATTGCCTCTAGCATTTTGTATAATAATTCTATCGCTTCATCTTTTTCTATATATTTTAAATCATATGCTGATATAACCGAAAGAAGCCCTAGTCCAATATTTGTTGATGATGTTCTTTGTGCTATTTTATTTTTTCGTCCTTCCTGATAATTGTCTGGTGGAAGATAATTGTTTTCTTCGTTTACATATTCTTTAAAATACTGCCAGATTTTTCTTCCTATTTCTAAAACATATTCTTTATCTTCAGCAGATACCTTTTCAATTGCTGGCTCTTGCTTTATATCCATGCTTATATACCAAGCAAGTAATGGTGCAAATATCCATATAATACCACCTATTACAGCAAATATCTGTGTTTTGATTAAGCCAAATATTAAAAATATAGCTCCAAATATTACATTTACAAGCATAAATTTATAATATGATGCTAAATCTGTTTTAGCTTGTTTTTCTGCCTCTTCTGCTGTAAGCCACTCAAGCAGGTTTACCTTGCTTACTTTCAGCCTATATATTGTTTTTATAATAGCTGTTATGCTTATATATGCTTTGTGTGGCAGAAAACTTATCTCCAATATTCCTCGCAAAATGCTTGCTTTTATAGAACTTATATTTTTTGATATGCTTTTATAGGCATATATAAACCTTGAGTCTTTTCCCTCTTTGAAGATAATATAATTTAATACATCAAGTAAACTTGAAAAAATATATGAAACTAAACATATAGTAACAATTCCCCATACTTTTATATCTGTAAATAATTTTAATATAAGTGATAATATAAACCCTAAAAATACAGCAATAGGAATGATACTTCTTCTTAAATTATCTAATATTTTGAATTTTGAAAGTGTATTTAATGGATTAGCTTTTATTTTTCCGTTTTTTACTTGTATCTTATTTTTTAGCCAATTTATTATTTGCCAATCTCCTCTAATCCATCTACTTAGTCTTAATATATAACTATTGTATTTACTAGGAACATCATCTAAAAACATAATATCTGTAACAAGTCCACATCTTAAATAATTTCCTTCTAATAAATCATGACTGAGTACTGTGTTTTCGGGAATTTCGTCACATAGTATTTGATGAAATATCTTTAAGTCATATATTCCTTTACCTGTAAATATTCCCTCATCAAAATTGTCTTGATATATATCTGATATAGCATTTGCGTATGAGTCGGTTCCTCCGAAGTCCGGCATAAATTTTGGTAAATAGGCTTTTTCTCGATGATTCTAAATCTGTACCTACTCTGGCTTGCATTAATCCATGTCCATCTATTACAGCATTCTTATTTTTATCTAGAATTGGCTCATTTAAAATATGTGCCATTGCACCTATTAATTCAAGCCCTGTGCCTAGGCTTAAATTTGTATCTGAGTCAAGTGTTATAACATATTTAATTTTGTTAGGTATAAAATTTTTAATCGTATTTATTCTAAATTTATTTATTCCATTTGTTAAAAATTCATTGAATTGGCATAATAGTCCCCTTTTTCTTTCCCAACCTAAATAGCATTTTTCGCTTGGATTCCATGTTCTTTTTCTATACACAAAATTAAACTTTGGATAATCTTTATCAAAGTTTTGTGGATATTTTTTATTTAATTTTTCTATTTCTTCTAATCCAGCATTTATTACTTCTTCATCAAAATTTTCATTTTCGTTTTTACTTGCTGTGCAATCACCTAAAAGAGCAAAATATAAGTTATCGCTTTTATTTGCTAAATAATATACTTCTAACTTTTTCATTAAATCTTTTACTTTTTCTTTTGAATTAACAATAGTAGGTATTACAACAAAACTAGCAAATTCTTTTGGAATCCCGTCAGAAAAGTCCATTTTTGGAATCAATTTAGGTTTTACCTTTTTATTTAAGATGTAGTTTATTAATTGTTGCAGAATTTCTGATATGGGTACATATAAAATAATAGCTGCTAATATTGCTATTAAGAATTTTCTACTTCCATAGTAAATAAATCCACCTACTAATCCTGCTAGTATCGTTGTTATGAAATATATAGTAAAAATATATATTTTAGCCTTATTTGTATTTGATATATGATTTTTGCTTTTTATTCCTAAGGCATTTAATAGTTCGTTTTTTCCTTCAGAGATTAAATAATATCCTATATGTGATTTTTTTCTATTTATTAAACTTTCATCATCTACATACTTTTTGCTAATTTCTACCGCCTTTTTTGCAATATATAATTCTGAAATTTTGGTCTTTTCAGAAATTTGTTTTATTTCATTTCTATAATATTCTTTTGTTTTATAATCCATGTCTTGATAAATGCCAGCTGGATCTTTTTTTAATATATCTTCTACCCCATTTATTTCTTCAAATAGACTTAAAAAATTAACTCTTAATATCTCTTTTAAGCTTATTATACTATTTCCAAGAGATACTTTAGAAATGGCTATATCGTAATGTTCTTTTTGTATAACTTCTGAAATTGTTGTACCCATTTTGTTTACTTGTTCTTCTAATATTTCTAAATATGGAATACCTTGCTTTCCATATCTTTTTAGTTTGTATGACATATACTCTATAAATGGATATTTCATTTCTTTATACATACTATGATTTTTATTTTCTTTTTTTAAGTTTCCAAATATATAATTATTACTTGTTTTTCTTTCAACTAATCTTTCTATTATGTTTTCTACTCTATATTTTTGCATTTGTGCAGAATATATTTTTTCGCAAATGTTTCTTATATTCTCTATTAGCGCAATGCTTAAAAAAATCCATAGATTCCATATTTCTTCCATACTTAATAGTTTTCGTCTTTGGTATGAACTAATTGCTAAAGTTAAAATTTCATCATTTATTTTATTATCAGTATATGCAACAAGCTCTGATGCTAAAACGTAGTCTCTTGCATATCCTTTATACATACCATTTGCAATTCCAGGAAAACTTTTGTATTTTTTTAAGGTTACTTCTAATATAACTGTTTTGTATGTTTCTTCAATTATATAAAAATTATCTAAAAGCCATTCTCCTGCTGGATGGATATCTATTTTTAATTTTAAATGCTCTGTTAATAATCCATAAGTTTTTTCAATAAATTTAAAATTATCTTTTAGTCTTGGAATTGGATATGTCCATTTTTCTGAGTTGTTTTTAACATCATGGCTAATTGCAACTTTTTCCATATAATTTTGAAGTTGATAATTATCTAAAACTGTTCCTTTTATATTTAAATATTTATATTTTCTATTACTCAAAATCTTCCACCTCTTAAAATATGTAATTCGTACATATTTTTACCAGTTGAAAGATTTTTTATACAGTTCCATGATACAAAAAGGCTAAAAAATATCACCTTTGTATTATTCATTAAATACAAAAGTGATATTTAAATTTAACAAATTTTATATTTCATGGTATATATCACCTGACATTTTTATACCTTTTAGATAATACACATTTAAGTTATTATCTATTACATATACATCTGATGATGTCGTTAAATTTTCTCCTTTATTATATTCCGACCCATAATTAAGTGTTATATCTCCTAACTTTTGGAGATCTACTTCGTGATATGTTACTCCAGATACTTCAATAGTTTTTTCAGTTACAGGTGCTTCATTATATTTGTTGTAATACAGCAAAGCTTTGTCTTTAATAAGAATAATATCTGCTTTCATATTGTTATATCTATCTGCACCATCTGATGTAGATATATTTGATACGATAGTTCCAGTTAATATAAGCATTATAATAATAGCAATTACTAATGTCGTAATTGTAATACCTTTATTAGATTTTATATTTATCATTTGTTCCTCCACATAATTATTCTATCTTTATTTTTACACTTAAATTTTCAAATGTCAATACATTGCTTGTTTTTTTGCAAGATTTTATACATTCTTTTTTTAATATTATATTTTCTATTTTCTTTTATTATCATTAACCATAAATATATTAATATAAATATTATTGATATATTTTTTAAGTATAAAATCATTATACTAGATATTGCTGTTAAAATTATTATTACTACATTTGAAATAGTATTTATTATTTCATCAGCTTTTATTTCTTCATACTTTAATCTAGTTATTCCTTTTAAAATTCTTCCTCCATCTAATGGGTATAATGGTATTAAATTAAATAAAGCTATTAGTATATTTGAATATATTATAAGCGTCTTTGTACTATCTTCTATATGTAATAGACTTGCTATAAAACAAATTATTATATTAGTCAATGGTCCTGCACATGCTATAATAATCTTTTTTATTTCTATTAATCTTTTGTATTCGTATGCTTCAAAAGTAATGCTTATTCCAAAAGGCATAAAATTTAATGATTTTGGTTTTAGTTTTAAAAATATTCCAGTCATCATATGACCTAATTCATGAATAAATGCAAATAGCATAATCCAACCATATATTTCAATTTGATGTGTTAATGTAAATAATATTATAAATAAAAATATTTGTAAATTAACTTTTATTTGCATCAATATCACTTCCCCTACATTCAATATTATTCAAATTTTAATATTAAATCTGGATTAACATATCTATTTTCTTTTCTTATTTCAAAATGTAAATGTGGACCAGTTGTATTTCCTGTTGTTCCTACCTCTCCTATTTTTTGTCCTTGTTTTATGGAATCTCCTTTTTTTACATATATAGTTTTGCAATGAGCATAAACAGTCATAACATCACCACTCGTAATTTTTACATGGTTACCTAAGTCCCCTTTGCTTGATACCTCTTCTACTACACCAGACATTGAGGCTATAAATACAGTTCCTGTATTTGCTGCAATATCAATCCCTGTATGATTTTTTGGAACATTAGGATTTTCTGGATTTCTTAATCCATACCTTGATGTAATTGTTCCCTTTAGTGGTATTATTAATGATTTGCTTGCTAATATAGCTTTTGCATCTTTCTCCATCTGTGAAAGATTTTCCTCTTTTTCTTCTTTTACTTCTACATCTTCTCCGCCAATATTTTCTTCTGTTTTATTATTTTCTTCATTGTTTGAATTTTCATCAACTACATTTTCTTCTTTATCTTTAGAATTCTCTGTACTACTTACACTTTCTTCTTTATTCTCAGAATTCTCTGTATTACTTGTATTTTCTACTTCTCCTTCGGATTCTATATTTGTGTTATTAGTTATAAAACCATTTATGTATTCCATGCTTTTGTCATACAAATTCTTAACATTAATATCATATGATAGTATTTCATTTGCCTTTTGTATTACATTTTCCGAAAATATATAATCTTTTTCTTTTATTATATAAAAGCCAGCATATATTAAAATACATGCAAGTATTTGTATTACCATTTTTTTAAATAGACTAAACTCTTTTTTGTTAGTTACATTAACTCTTGCTGATTTTCTCGTTATGTCTTGCATTTTTCTTCTATAATATATTTCTTCTGCCCTTCTTATTCTCTCATCTGGGCTCAAGGTTTTTTCCATAAAAAAACACCTCTTCCTTTGTAATATATTTTGTTTTACAATATATTCAAAGAAAGAAGTATTTAGAACGCTTAAACAAAAATTTATTTAATCAAAAAGCTGATTAAAAGCGCCATTACTAAAAAGGCGGAAATTATCTTTAGCCTCTTACATTTTGTCTCTATATTTTTATTTACTTTTGCTTCTTTAGTCTTATTATTTTCTATTTTAGAAATATAATTTCCTACAAGCATTTCTGCTTCATTTAAAATATATTTAGGATTTTCTAATTTCTCCTTATTCACATTTTTGTTTTTATTTTTCTCAACTATATCTAAATTTTTTAATTTAATATTAGGTTTTAAAATAACTATTGCCTCATCTACAATATTAGATGGTAAATTTTTAAGCACTACCATATTTTTCATCATTTCTGTATCCATTTGTATCCTCCTACTAAAAATTCTCTATATAAATTTTTTCCATTTTTTGTAGGATTATACATTAATAACATCATATATTCCCTGGACTACTGAATCAGCCATTTTCATTACTAAATTAAGAGATGTATTTTGCAATAGTTTAAAATTATATTTTGGATTATGAAAATCTTTTGATACTATTCCTTTTATACTCATATTGCCTACATATATGCTTTTATTGTTTAAACTGCTACCAACATTCATTTTATCTTTAGATACTACTATTCTTCCTATATCTGTTTTATTAGATATTGCTGCATCTATTGCTATCAAAAAAGGCTCGTCATACATGTTTTCTATATTATTTATTATATTTACTATGTTATGTCTGCAAATTATATCATCTAGACTTCCTATTATTTCAACATTTTTTTCGTTTTTGAATAAATACTTTAATTTATATCCAACTAATGGACCAAAACTATCTCCTGTTACTCTATCTGTTCCTATACACAAAAAAATCAGTTTTGATATTTCTAAATTATTTGTTTTTTCTCTTAAAACGCTACTAAAATCTCGCACAAAATTATTATATATCTCCTCTTTAAAGGTCATATTTTCTCCTCAATTTACGTTATATAATAAATATATGCTTGTAAAATTTCTAATAGTCATTTAATAAAAATATTCTCAAAAAAATAGAGAAATCGCTTCGAACAAAAAGTTTCTCCTAATTATTTCTTCCTGATGCAATTATTATATTTATGTCTTCTATTTTATTATATCTTTTTATTATATCTTCTGAAAAACTTGCAACTTCATTTGATATAACTATAGTATTATATTTTTGTTCTACAAGTTCTTTAATTTTTTCATCTGTTTTTTCTAAATCGTCTATTTCATATACATCCATTCCCAAACCTTTGAATAATTTAAAACTTTTATTATCGTTTGAAGATTTAAGCCACGAAATTGCCATTTTAATCACCATTTATATTTTGGCTTTATTTTGCAATTTTATTCTTGCTTTTTTAGCAATTTTGTATCTTACCATTTCCACACACCTTCAATATGAATAAATCTAATGTCTTGAAAATTATATGTTGAGACTCTCCTATTATACGAATCATAAGTGTGTGATGCAATATATATATTATCTAATGTTTTAGGTCCATCAATATTTACAATAATAAGTGTATGTGAAAATATTTTTCCATCAAAACTTAATTGAATTAAATCTCCTTTTTCAAGTTTGCCTGTTTCTACTTCTTTTCCTCTTGGACCTACACCTTTATTGTTTATTAAGAATTTATATAAATATTCTACACCAGACCATGCAGGGCTTCTATCGTTTATTGAGTTATAATACCAACCTGTATTTTTGGTATAATTCATAATGTTGCTTCCTGCATAAATGCATTGAGATATAAAACTTGTGCAGTCTCCTCCTATACTGTCAAAGTTATAGTACTTTGGATTTCTGCCATAAGCCCATTTTTTTGCATATTCTACTGCTTTTACTCTGTCATAATCTATCTTTCGCAATTATATCACCTAAAATATAATATGAAAGATTTTTAAAAAATGTTTTTTGTCATTTTGTATTGACTTTTGTTTCCATATTTTGGTATAATACTGTTTATAGGAAATGAGAATAAGCAGATGTGGTTTGCCTCCTACATATAAGGAGGTGAGGCGTATGGTAGAATTAAACTTACTATTAATTATAAAATTACTTTTTGCTGGTTTTATATCAGTAACTATCATTGCGTTTGCCTTGATTATAGCTTTAGCAATAATTTTAAGCAAACAAAAATAAACCAATAAAAAAAGACACATCTGTACTTTTGCCCAGTCCGATGTGTCAATACAATTAAATTATGGCAAACCACGTTTGTGGATTCTCCATTTCCTATTTTTATTATAACATATTTTTACAATTTGTAAATACTTTTTTGGCAATTTTTCTATAACTACCTCTCTCCTACTTCCTCTAAATTTTCTCTTTTACCATTTGTTTCTTCTTTTGTAGCGCTTAACTTTCCTTCAATGCTCAATCTATCTTTTGATTGATTTATATCGACTTTTGGTAATATTCTACTTACTTTTCCATTTTCATTTACTTTATATCCTATTGGTAATGCTCCTGTTCTTTCATATACTGCTTGTGCATTTCTATCTAATGCAATATCTAATGGTACTTTTGATTCTCCTTTTTCTCCATTAGTTTTATCATCATTATTGTCTATTTTTATGCTCTCTCTTAATGTTTGTTCTTCTGGATTTTTTTCTAATCTTCTCTCTAATATTCCTAATTTTACAAGTCTATCTTCCCATATTTCATGTTCTTGTGTATTAACATTTCTATTTCCTATTGCTTCAGCTACATTAAATCCATGTAATACCTGTCCCTTAATGATTTCCCATTCTTGTGGAGATTTTCTTCCATTTGCATTAAGTTCTTCTAGCTTTGATGTAAGTCTATCTCCATATTTCATAATTGCAACTCCAAGATCTGGTTTAATTCCGTATTGTTTCATAGACATTTCTACTTTAGAAAATCTTTCTACAGGTTTATCTCCACCCATTAATAAATAATATGCTATCATTTTATCATAATCCTGCATTATTCTATTATCTTTTTCAATTACACCATCTAATAATATTCTTCTTGTATCTCTACCTTTATTCGTTTGTTCTAATATTTTAGTTTCGAACATATTGTCAGGTCTAAATTGTGGTGGAAATTGTTTTACATTATCTAATGCCTTTTTATATTCAGATATATTACTTTCATTTAGTAATGAAGGTGTTATTAAAATTTCTTTCTCAAAAAATTCTACAATATTTTCTTTATACATCGATAAATATTCTTCTTTATTTTGTTTTGGTGTGATATTTTTAACAATTGCTTGTGCACATAGTTTATTATATTTTACTCCTAATCCTTTTAAGTCATTTACAATTGCTTGGTGTCTCTTTAACTGTCCAGTTCTTGTTGCAATTTCTCCTGCTTTCATATCATAATTTTTTATACTATTATCAAAAAAATCACCAATTACACTTTGAATTTTACTTTCGGTTGTATCATCTATCCCTTTATCTAAAATAGCTGTAATTTTACTAGATAATCCATTAACATTTACTGTTACATTTTTGCCATGCTTAGATAAAACTTTTTTATATTCACCGTGCTAATATATCTATTGCTTTATCTACAATTACCTTGTTGTTCAATTTCATCACCTTCTTGACTTTTGTATACATAAATTATACCATGGTTTAAAAAAAATGTAAAATTAACATTTTATGCTATTTATATAATTCTATTCAAATTTCCATTAGTATAGTTTTCTCCTTCTAATCTGTCTCCTTTTTTGTGAATATTTACTATATTTTGTATTTCATCTTGTGTTTCTTCTAAAATATCTATTCTTATTGAATCTACATTTAAATCTTTCCATGATATTGATGTTATTTTTGAATTGTATATTAAGTTATTGCAATTTACTCTGTCTGTATATATAGGAAATTCAAAGCCCATTCTGTCTTTTAATTTATATGTTCCTTTTTCACATGTTGCATTACAATTTTTAAATGTTCCTATTGTGCAATATTCTGATGTCATTAAAAGAATCCTTCCATACGCTATTATTTCTTTTTCAATATTTCCTGCTAGACTTTGAATACTTTCTTTGTCTAATTCTGGTGGAACAATGTATTTTGATATTTGCATATTTTCTAGTTCTTCTACAGTATTATTGTTTGTAATGTTCAAAGTATAATTTGCGATTAACTTTAAGTTTTTTATTTGATTTTCATATTTCTCTAATATTTCAAAATGAGATAAATTTGATACAACTATACCTTTTATATTTCTCTTTAAAATATCTGCTAGATTACTTTCTATTAACCTTTCGTAATTGCCTTTTGTAATTGCTGGAAGTAACAAATATGTGTCAAAATGTTTGCAAATTTCCTCTACTTTTTCTTTGTTTGATAAGAAAAATCCAAATGGCACATACATACTATTAATACCAGTTATTTTAGTATAATCAATATTTTCTTTTATATTATTTAATAATACTGATACCTTAACTTCTGAATTTACTTTTTTGTTTTCATTATTGCTATATAGTTGTGCTTTTTTATTTCTTTTAAAATTTTGTATTAGCTTATTTTCTAATTTTTCTAATGAGCTTCTTCTAATGCTATTTAGGCTACTAATTGGAACTATTATATTATCATCTGCAATTACTTGTATTTCGTTAATTTCAAATGTGGTGTTTCCTGTTTTTGATAATTGTTCTCTTATTCTTTCTTTGCTTATTCCATTATTATCTGCTTTTTTGACTATTGTATCTTCTGCTTCAATTAATTTTATATTACTCCATAAATCTTCTACTTCTAATTTTATTTTTTCATTTTCCTTTAAAGTTATTTTTGCATTTATTGGCCTTTTAATATTTTCCCTACTAGCTAATTGTATTATTTCTTTATTTAATTTGTCTGACACAGTTTTATATACTTTATCTCCTTTTGATATTTTTCCTTTTATTCTTCCAACTGTTACAATTTGTCCAATACCTGCAGTTTTAATATTATTATTTTCCTGCATAAGTTCTGATATTTTACATGATGAATCTTTAATTGCTATACTGTCTCCTAAATTTAGTCCTTTAATTAGCTTTATTTTTACATGTCCTTTATTTGGATTATATCCTACAACTTCTCCTACTAAAACTCCCATATGATTTGGCCTTTTAGTATACATCATTTCTTTTCCTAATTTTCCTTTTAAGTATCCGAGTGCTAAATCCTCCTCTGTTGAAAATTTGCATTAATTTTTCTCTGTCTTTTTCGTCTACTACATATTTTTCTCCGCTTTCTGCTAAATCTATATATTTTCTATAAATTGATGTTACAATTCCAACATATTCTTTTGATTTCATTCTGCCTTCTATTTTAAAAGATTTGACTCCTGCTTTTATAAGTTCTGGCAAAATATCTAATGTACAAACATCTTTTGAACTAAGTAGATAGCCTTTTTCTTGCTCTTTTCCGTCTTTTAATAATGTATATGGAAGTCTACATGTTCCTGCACATTTGCCACGATTTCCGCTTCTTCCACCAATCATACTACTCATCAAACATTGTCCAGAGTAGCTAATACAAAGAGCACCATGAATAAACACTTCTATATCTATATTTGTGTTTTTGCATATATTCTCTATTTCATTTATTGTGAGTTCTCTTGCAAGTACACATCTTGAAAATCCTAATTCTTTTATTTTTTTTGCACCGTCTAAATCATATATTGTCATTTGTGTACTACTATGTACTTCTAAATCTGGAAAAAGTTCTATTACTTTTTTTGCAAGACCCAAGTCTTGTATAATAACTGCATCTATTCCAGCATTATATGCAAATTCTACTAATTTAAGTGCATCGTCAAACTCGTTATTTTTAATTAATATGTTCAAAGTAAGATGCGTTTTTACACCTCTTAATTTTGCATACTCTATTGCTTCTACTAATTCTTGTTTATTAAAATTTCTACTATTTACCCTAGCATTAAATTCTTCAGCACCAAAATATACAGCATTTGCCCCAGTTTGTACTGCGACTTTTAAGCACTCTAAATCCCCTGCTGGTGATAATAATTCTATTTTACTCATATATTGCTCCTTTGCATATTTGCTTTTTCTATATATTTTATAGTGCTTTTATTATACAACAAAGTCTTATGGCAAAAAAGGGGTCTGTCCCCTTTTTTGCCAACTTTTGTATTTATATTTATATTCTGTATAGGTTTCTCTTAATTTTGTTATTTGCTCTATGTATAAATTTTCAATTCCTTTAACTTGCTCTTGTGTCATGTCTTCTTCTTTAATTAGTCCATTTTCATAATCTTTTTGCATTTTTAACAATTTTTCTTTTTCAAAATCTCTCTTGATTTTTATTTCATCTGAAAAAGAAGGTTTCTTTTCTTGTTTATTTGTGTATTTATAATCATTAGATTCTTGTAATTTTTCTTTGTTAAAGATATTTTTAAAAAACATTTTTATTTTATAAAAAAATCCCTTTTCATATACAATTAATGATTTATTATTCATTTGTACCACTCCTATTCTTGTTCATCTTTTCCATAATCGTCTAATATATTACCTATTTGTGCCATAAGCTGATTAATTAAATCTTCTGCTTTTTGATTCTTACTTTGCATACCCTTCTTTTCTTCTTTATAGCCTGCAAGTTTTTTCTCTGGATGTAATGTTTTTTCTTTATCTAT
>CANRGU010000004.1 GCA_947630255.1 uncultured Clostridia bacterium
GCCGCTGTAGCTCAGTTGGTAGAGCAACTGACTTGTAGGATGAATATTATATTCAGAATCATCTTGCACCTTTATATAGAAATATATAAAGTGGACACCGCTAATTCGGGGAAGACTAAGTTAAAAAATATGTTAATCCCGAGCTAGAAAAGAAATTTTCAAGTGTAGAGACTTTATACGGTGTACCTAAGGCTAACGCTATGGTAAAGAGAAAGTCCAGACTACAAACACATTTGTGGCAATGAAAATTGTAGTAGTATGAATCAGTAGGTCGTCAGTTCAAGTCTGACTAGCGGCTCCAAAAAAAGATGACTTCTGTCATCTTTTTTTATAAACACAAACAAGTCAATTTGACAATAAAATTAAAAGGAGTAGTATAAATGAAATGTATAAATTGTAACAATGAAACTTCAGAAAGAAATAAATATTGTTCAATTAAATGTCAAAAAGAGCATGAGTATAAAGAATATATAAAAGAGTGGAAAAGTGGAAATAAAAGAGGTATTAGAGGAGACTATCAGATTTCTATGCATATAAAAAGATATTTATTTGAAAAATATAATAATAAATGTGCAATTTGTGGATGGGGAGAAACTAATAAATATACAAATAATATACCGTTAGAAGTTGAACATAAAGATGGTAATTATGAAAATAACAACGAAGAAAATTTAATATTGCTGTGCCCAAATTGTCATTCTTTGACAAGTACATATAAAGGTGCTAATATAAGTTATGGAAGAAAGAGCAGAAATAAATATTATATAAAGGAGAAAAATCAATGAAAACTGTTTTGATTACTGGTGGATCAAGAGGAATAGGAAAATGTATAGCAGAAAATTTAGCAAAAGAAAGATATAATGTTATACTTAATTACAATAAATCTGAAAAACAAGCAAAGCAAATACAAAAAGAATTAAAAGAAAAAGGAATAAACATTGAAATATATAAAGCAGATGTATCAAAAAGAGAACAAGTCAAAAAAATGGTGAATTTTTCAAACAATAAATTTGGAAATATAGACATATTAATAAATAATGCAGGAATTGCAAAGCTTGAAATGTTTAATGACATAACAGATGAAGAGTGGAACGAAATGCTAAATACAAATTTGAATTCTGTATTTTATTGCACACAAGAAGTTTTACCAGGTATGATACATAATAAAAATGGGTGTATTATAAATATTTCGTCTATATGGGGATTGGTTGGAGCGTCATGCGAAGTTGCATATTCAGTTTCAAAAGCTGGAATAAATGGAATGACAAAAGCGCTTGCAAAGGAATTGGGACCTTCAAATATTAGAGTTAATTCAATAGCACCAGGAGTAATAGATACTGAAATGAATAATAATATAGATAATGCAATTAAAGAAGAAATAAAAAACGAAACACCATTAGGTAAAATTGGAAGACCAATAGACATATATAGATGTGTTAAATGGTTAATAGAAGATGAATTTACAACAGGTCAAATAATTTCACCAAATGGAGGATATGTAATATAAATATATGAAAAAAGTAAGTCATCAATTTTGACTTACTTTTTTTATATGCTAATTGTTATATATTTTCTTTTTGTAGTTTCCTGAAATTAACTTTGGAACATATGTTATTATTTTATATATAGCGAGCCTAATTTTTTTACTCCATAAATAAGATTTTCTTAATCTATTTGGTCGATCTAGAGATGAATCAATATCTCTAACTACTAAATCTACATTAGGTCTTTCTAACTCAAAAACATAATTTTGATAACAATTATTATCCCACTCATCATTTTCATTTTTAAAACAAAAATTAAAAGTATCACTTTCAATTAACTCGATTTCTGTTTGAAAACCAAGTTCTGTTTTTTCCATTTTTACTTCTGATAAATTATCCCAAAAAGGTCCGAATCCATAGTGAATATATACTTCTTCAGAGCCATCTTCAAAAAATACTCCAGTGTATGAAATTTTTACTTTCGAATTTTGTAATAATTTATCTGTATTAAAAAATATATTTTTAGTTAGTTCCATTTTTTTCTCCTCATAACCATTTATCTTTTGCTAACGATATTATAGTATTAAAAGAAATAATATTCAAGTATTTTTTACAAATTTTTTTACTTATTTACAATTTAATACTTTTCCAACAATATAAAATTCGTCAGAATCTTTTACCTCGATTTCTTCTAAAGCCTTGTTATCTGCCTTTAATACTACTTTTCCTCTGCGAATAATAAATCTACGAATTAATATTTTATTGTTTATAGAAAATAATCCTACTTCTTTGTTTTCTAAAAGAGAATTAAATTCTATAAAAGCATAAGCACCCTTTTTTAATTTTGGTTCCATAGAATTATCATTCATTTTAACTGCTAATGAGGCACTTGGCATATCAGATGGACAATTTATAAAGTCATGTAAATTACTTACTGCAAGAACTTTATTGTAAGAAATATTATTTATAAAACCATAGCTTTCTTGTTCCTCACTAACTTGTTTATCATAAGTATACATTAATTGCTGATATGGTATATCTAAAGCTCTACATATATTTTTTAATGTTTTATGGCTTGGATTCCTTTCGCCTTTTTCAATATGTGTCAAATGACCTATATTGATGTCTGTTAATTTAGCAAGTTCTGTTTTCGTAAATCCCTTTTCTTTTCTAACTTTTGCAATCATATCACCGATCATAATTACGCACTCCTTTTTATAAAATATAATAGTATTATATATAATAAATCGAAATTTGTCTACTAGTAAATGAAAAAAATGTAAAATATTAACAAAATTTAAAAAAAGTATTGACTTGTCAAAAAGGATAGTGCTAATATATTGTTAATTAGACAATAAGAAAGGAGTAGATAGTATGTATCATAATCAAATAAAAAAAATAAGAGAAGAAAAAGGAATGACGTTAGTAAAGCTAGCAGAAATATCAGGGATTTCAGTTGGCTATTTATGCCATTTAGAAAGAGGCAGTAGAAAAAATCCATCCATTTTAGTTATGGAAAGAATTTCAAAATCGTTAAACAAATCAATAGCAGAAATATTTTTTGAACAATAATAATATTATATATAAATATGTATATTAATCAATAAAAAATATTGTAAAAAAATAGCGATTATGATATTATAAAAAAGGAATACATTGTAAAGAAGGGAGATTTAGTATGGAAATGGATTATGAAGAAGAAAAAAAGCCTCCAGTAAAAAAGATAACTAGCAAGCAAAAAGCCATAATTTTAATTTCTATTGCGGTTATCCTTCTATTGATATTTGTAGTTAGCACAATATTTGCATTGATCAATATAAATAATACAAAAATAATTTCTGGAGTAACAATTAATGGAATAGAAGTAAATAAATTAACTAGAGAAGAAGCAACACAATATTTAAATGATATGATAACACAAAAATTGGATAATGATATTTTAATAAAATCAGATGAAGAATTTGAATATGAAATAAAATTGTCTCAAATAGAAGCTAGTTACAACATAGAAAAGGCAGTTAATGAAGCGTATAATGTAGGAAGAAGAGGAAATATAATTACAAATAACTATGAAATAGCTAAAGCAATGCTATTTGGAAAAGATATTAATTTGGAATATACATACAATGAAGAGTTACTCAATAATAAGATAAATGATATATCATCTAAAGTACCAAATGCTGTAGTAGAACCAAATTATAGTGTAGAAGAGAATGAATTAATTATTACAAAAGGAAAAGCAGGAAATACATTAAATGAAGAAGAATTAAAAAATCAAATTATTAAAGAATTACCAGTTACACAAAACAATACTGAGATAAATATAGAATTAACACAAATAGAACCTAAACCAATAGACATAGATGAAATATACGCAAATGTTCATACAGAACCAAAAGATGCATATTATACAAAAAATCCATTTCAAGTATTTCCACATGTAAACGGAGTGGACTTTGATTTAGAAGCTGCAAGGGAAATGCTAAAAGAAGATAAAGAAGAATATGAAATAAAATTAACAATAACAACACCAAAAATAACGACAAATCAAATAGGAACAGAAGCTTTTCCAGATTTACTATCATCTTTTAGTACGAGATACGACGCAAGCAATTACCCAAGAACTACCAACTTAAACTTAGCCATGAATAAATTAAATGGTGTTATTGTTGCTTCTGGAGAAACATTCTCATATAATAAAACATTGGGAAAGAGAACAGCAGAAGCTGGATATAAAGAAGCAGGAGGATATGCAGGAGGTAGAGTAGTGCAAACTCTTGCAGGGGGAATTTGCCAAATATCTTCAACATTATATGATGCAGTTGTATATGCAAATCTTGATATAGTAGAAAGACATAATCATATGTTTTTAGCAGGGTATGTAGGAGCAGGAAAAGACGCAACAGTTGTATATGGTTCACTTGATTTTAAATTTAAGAATACCAGAAAATATCCAATAATGATAAAAACTAGCATAGGAAATGGCGTTGCAAAAATTAGTATATATGGAATAAAAGAAGAAGTTGAATATGATGTAGATATAGTAACTAATGTGTTGAGCTATACACCATATAAAGTTATATACGAAAACAACAGCAGTTTAGCTCCTGGACAAGAGAAAGTTACACAAAACGGAATGAATGGATGCAAGAGTATAACATACAAAGTGCTAAGATTAAATGGTTCAGAAGTATCAAGAAGTGTATTGTCTTCTGACTCTTATGATCCAATGAATAAAATTATAAGCGTAGGACCACAAAAAGCAACAACTGCTGAACCAACAAAAACAGAAACGCCGAAGGAAGAGACCCCAAAAGAACCAGAAAAAACAGAGATTAACAATGATAAATCAAAAACAGATAAAGAAAACAACAATAAGAATCCTAGTTCAAATGAAAATACAGGAACAAGCAAGAATCCTACGACTGATAAAAATACAGTAGCAGATTCAAATACTACAACTAATTAAAATGGAGAAACAAATTAATTAAAAGAAATAATAAAACTAGAAACGATAATATGTTTCTAGTTTTATTGTTTTTTGGCATTGACAAAGAATAAATTTGGTATTATAATCAAAAAGATTTAGAATTACATATTTTTGGGTGACTAGCTCAGTTGGTAGAGCAGCTGACTCTTAATCAGAAGGTCGAGGGTTCGACCCCCTCGTTGCCCACCATAAAAAGAAGAGGTTTATAATCTTCTTTTTATATTATATATAAATTATGGTATAATAAGTGGTGTAAATAATTAGAAAAGAATTATATCCGGCATATAAATAAAATATGAGAGGAGTAATTAAAATGTATACAAGCAATGATATTGTAAATAAATTAAAGCAAATCGATATAAACCAGTTATATACAAATAAAATGGTAAATTATCATGGTAAAACAAGTGATACAAATGAAAAATATACAGAAGTTATAGCAAAAGAAATTTTAGAAAATAATAAAAATTATGATTTTAACAGTATAAAACAAATTAATCGAAAACAGGGATATAAAATTAATACGCATACAGGCGAATTTAATAAAAATAGCAATCGCAGAGAAGAAATAATTGCAATGAAAATGTATAATAATAACTACTTAGATATTGGAAAAATGCTAGATTATCAAATTCCATTAAAAGATCACAAAGGAACAAAAGCTGGTAAAATTGATTTAATTTCATATAAAGAAGATACAAACACATTATATTTGATAGAATTAAAAAATGATGTAAGTGCTGAAACTTTGTTAAGATGTACATTAGAAATAATTACATATTTAAACCAAATCAATCAAAGCAAACTAAAAAGCGATTTTGAACTAAATGATAATGTGAATATAAAACCAGCAATTTTAATATTTGAGGGAACAAGACCATATTATGATATAAATGACGAATATGTAAATAAATTAATAAAAAAATTTAAGATTGATGTATTTGTTGCAAAATCACAAGAAGTATTTAATATAAAAAAGATATAAAATTTATAAAGGGGTGATTTTTATGCTAAGCATATACAAAACAGATTTAAAAACAAACAAATTTGAAAAAATTCAGGATTTTAAACCAGGTTCCTGGATAAGCTTAGTAAACCCGACAGCAGAAGAAATTGCGCAAGTATGTTCAAATGTAAAAATCGAAGATGAATTCATAAAATATCCACTTGACTATGAAGAGCAAGCCAGAATTGATATGGAAGATGATATGACTTTATTTGTTATAGACGTTCCAATTATAGAAGAAAATAATAATGACAAGTCTTACACTACAATGCCACTTGGATTAATAGTGGTAAGAGATGAATATTTTATTTCTGTATCATTAAAGAAAAATAGAATAATAGAGAGCTTTGAAAAAGGAAAAGTTAAAGGAATGTTCACATACAAAAAAACCAGATTCCTTTTGCAAATATTATATTTAAATGCGTCATTTTATCTAAATGATTTAAAGAAAATAAATAAAGAAGCGGAAAATACAGTGCTATTGCTTCAGAAATCTATGAGAAATAAAGAACTAATACAATTATTAAATTTAGAAAATAGTTTAGTATATATAACAACATCATTAAAAGCAAATGAATTAGTAATGGAGAAAACTTCAAGAGGGAAAATATTAAAATCATATGAAGAAGACGACGAAATACTAGAAGATGCCATAATAGAAAATAGACAGGCTATGGAAATGGGAAAAATATATAGTGATATTTTAAGTGGAACTATGGATGCATATGCATCAATAATTTCAAACAATTTAAACGTTGTTATGAAATTGCTTGCTTCTATAACTATTGTATTATCAGTACCTACCTTAGTTGCAAGTATATGGGGAATGAATGTGCCACTTCCATTTACAAATAATCCACATGGCTTTGGAATTGTAATTGGTATTTCAGTATTAATATCAGCAATAGCATTTGTATGGCTTAAGAAAAAAGACATGTTATAGAAAGGAAAGATGTAAATGTTAAATGCAGTAGGAGTAACAGTTAGATTTGGCAAAAGAGTTCTATTTGAAGATGTAAATATAAAATTTACAAAAGGAAATTGCTATGGATTAATTGGAGCAAATGGAGCTGGCAAATCAACTTTCTTAAAAGTTTTATCAGGAGAACTAGAACCAAGTAAAGGCGAAGTATCAATGGATAAAGGGGAAAGATTATCAACATTAAAACAAGATCACTTTGCGTATGAAGAAAATACTGTAATAGATACAGTTATTATGGGAAATAATGAGCTCTATAGTATAATGAAAGAAAAAGAAGCAATATATGCAAAACCAGATTTTTCTGAAGAAGACGGATTAAAAGCAGCAAAATTAGAAGAAAAATTTGGAGAACTTGATGGATGGAATGCAGAATCAGATGCAGCGACTCTATTAAATAATTTAGGAATACCAGCAAATAACCATTATAAATTAATGAAAGAAATTGAAGCAAAAGATAAAGTAAAAGTTCTTCTTGCACAAAGTTTATTTGGTAATCCAGATGTTTTATTATTAGACGAGCCTACAAATGACTTGGACTTAAAAAGCATCAATTGGTTACAAGATTTTCTAATAGACTTTGAAAACACAGTTATAGTTGTATCACATGATAGATATTTTTTAAATAAAGTATGCACACATATAGCAGATGTGGATTTTGGAAAAATTAAAGTGTACCCTGGTAACTATGATTTTTGGTATGAATCTAGTCAGCTTGCATTAAAACAAGCAAAAGAGGCAAATAAAAAGAAAGAAGAAAAAATAAAAGAATTACAAGACTTTATAGCAAGATTTAGTGCAAACGCATCAAAATCAAAACAAGCAACATCAAGGAAAAAATCGTTAGAAAAAATTGAATTAGAAGAAATTAAAGCATCAAACAGAAAATATCCATATATTGATTTTAAACCAGATAGAGAACCAGGAAAAGAAATACTTACAGTAAAAAACTTATGTAAAACCGTAAACGGAGAAGAAATACTAAAAAATATATCCTTTTCAGTAAAAGCAAACAATAAAATTGCTGTTTTATCAGATAATGAACTTGCAACTACTTTATTATTTCAAATAATAGCAGGGGAAATTGAGCCTGATAGTGGAGAAATAATTTGGGGACAAACAATTACAAAAGATTATTTCCCAAAAGATAATTCATATTTATTTGAAAATGATGAAATATTAGTAGACTGGCTTAGAAAATATTCAAAAGATCCAGATGAAACTTATGTAAGAGGATTTTTAGGAAGGATGTTATTTTCAGGTGACGAAGCATTAAAAAATGTAAAAGTATTATCTGGTGGAGAAAAAGTAAGATGTGTATTATCAAAACTTATGCTATCAGGGGCAAACTTCTTAATATTTGATGAACCAACGAACCATTTAGATATGGAATCAATAACTGCATTAAACGAGGGAATGAAAAAATTTAAAGGAAACATGTTATTTGCATCGCATGACCATCAATTAACCCAGACTGTTGCAGATAGAATAATAGATTTAAGAAAAGACAAAATAATAGACAGAGAATGTACATATAACGAATATTTAGGAATAGAATAAAAGAATCTGGCAAAAAAGGGGACAGACCCCTTTTTTGCCAGATTTTTATTGTTCTACATTATATTTTTTTCTAATTTTTTCTATTTCATCGTAGTCATTATTTAAAATATCTAAAAAAGCATCAGCATATTTTGGATCAAATTGTGTTCCCTTACATCTTTCTATTTCTGCTTTTACTACATCGATTGGAAGAGAATTTCTATATGTTCTTTTAGAAGTCATAGCGTCAAAACTATCTGATATTGCAGCAATCCTTGCAAGATAAGGTATTTCTTCACCTTTTAACTTCCCAGGATATCCCTTTCCATCATATCTTTCATGATGATGTTTTACAATAGGGAGACTATCTTTAAATATAGTAGCACTTGACAATATATGCATTCCAATTGTAGGATGATTCTTTATTTCAGAATATTCGTAATCTGTTAATTTAGAATCTTTCAATAATATGCTATCAGGTATACCAATTTTCCCAATATCATGAAATAGCCCACCAATACGTAAATCATTAATATCTTTATCAGAAAGCCCTAATTTTTTACCAAGAAGTACAGAATATTCAGAAACTCTATCTGAGTGACCTCTTGTATAAGGATCTTTTGCTTCTACAGTATATCTTAAAGTCTCTATATTCTCCATATATGCTTGTTCTAATTTATCATAGGTATCTTTTAATTCAAGATTAATATTCCTTATTTGATTCATTTGAGATACAGCCTTTATACCTGATTCAACAAGTAAAAGCAGTTGATCAAATTTATCACTTTTTTCACAGTAACCTTGTATATCTAACCTTTTGATAGTATCCAACGGTGGAGCAATATCCTTGTGACCTGTGAGCAGTAATATGTATAAATCTTTATTAAATTTTCTAATTTCTTCGACAACTTGATCTCCATGAATAGGTGTCATAATAAAGTCAAGTAACATTAAATCAAAATGTTCCTGTTTTATTCTTTCTATAGCTTCTATTGGGTTAGTAATTCCAACAAAACCGTAACCAGCTTTGTTTAAGAATACCTTTAATGTATCTAATATACCGGCCTCATCATCAACTCCAATAATTTTATATTTATAATGTAGGTTTGCAGATGCAGCTTTTCTCATAAGGATTCCTCCTTTATGTTGGTAGATATATATAATAGCGTACTATACTTTACGTATTATATTAGAATTATGAAAAAAAAGCAACAAAAAATGAAAAAAAGTTATAAAACTCATATTCACAAACATTTATTAATATGGTATAATAAGACCAAATTTTAAACAGAAAATTTGTGTAGCGAAGAGTACAAAATTGGATGACAATTTTGTAAGGGGATGTTGAAATGATTTTTAAAGATTATTATAAAATATTAGGATTAGAAACTAACAAAGTAAGCAATGATGAAATAAAAATAGCTTTTAGAGAGCAAGCAAAAAAATATCATCCAGATGTAAATGTTGAAAATACTTCATCGGAAGAAAGGTTCAAAGATATTAATGAAGCTTACAGAGTGTTGTCAAATGCTAGTAGTAAGAGAAAATACGATAGAATGTGGAATACACATGTAGGCAAAAAACAAGCAAAAAAAGCTTATGAAGAGAGTAAAAGAAATAGAGATTCAGTCTTTAGTGACTTTTTTAATATGTTCTTTGGAACTTCAATGGAATCAAATAATACAGAAATAAAAAGTGCAAAAAAGAAGATTCCTATTAAAGGTGAAAATGTAGAAACAGAAATAAATGTAGGAATCGAAGATGCTTATTTTGGAATAGAAAAAAAGATTTCATTGAGAACAGTAGACGGAAAAATGAAAACATTTTCTGTTAAAATTCCATCAGGCATCAGAGATGGGGAAAAAGTAAGACTACTTGGACAAGGAAAACAAGGAAAAAACGGTGGAAAAAATGGAGATATGTTTATAAAAATAAACATACAAAATAATAACAAATTTAAATTGCAGGGATATGATATAGTAACGGATTTATTATTAACACCGTGGGATGCAGCACTTGGTAAAAGGGTTAGTATAGATTCAATAGAAGATACAGTTTCTTTATATGTTCCACCTGGGATACAAAGCGGAGAAAAAGTAAGAATTCCACGAAAAGGTTATAAAGATGGAAAAGGTAGTAGAGGAGACTTAATTGCAGAAGTAAAAACAGTAGTACCAAAAAAATTAACAGAAGATGAAAGAGAACTATTTGAAAAGTTAAAAACAATATCAGATTTTAATCCTAGAGAAAAGTAGTTCACATAATTTGTTTAAATTATTGACATATAATCTGTCTTGTTGTATAATTAAATAGTAATTATACGAACGATGAAATACATTAATATATGTAGAAGAGAGGTGCTTAAAAAAGCATGGAAGATTTTATACAAGGTAAACACTTTAGTATAACAGATCCACTAAATGTAAATACAGTAATTTATGAAGTAAATAAAACAGAAAAAGAGATGGCTAAAAACGGACCTAAATATACTGTTGAACGACTAGATTACACAGAAGAATTAGTTGGTGAAAAGAAAAAGAAAACTTTTTATATAAATGATCCTAAACCAGAAGGGAATAAATTGGTTATATTATCTTTCGGAAAAGAAAAAGTAGTTATAAATAATGGTGTTCTCGAAGGAGACCAAATATTAATTACAAAAAAACCAATGCCATTCAAATTTAGAACATTATATAGTGAACAAGAGACAGAATATAAAGATGTAGAATATACACCAAATTTAAAAAGACCAATTTCTATAATTGACCCAGAAACTACAGAAGAGGTAAAGCCAATACTATATTTTGACGAGAAGACAAATGAAGTAAAGGGAAAATGTAAGTTAAAACCATATAAAAACTATTTTGCATTTGAAATAAGAGATTTATCAGATGAAAATATAAGAATAGTTGGGGGAAATCCTGTATTAGAAAATTAAGGAGGATAAAAAATGTCAAATTCAGAAAGAGTAAAACCACAATTTGGAAGAAAAATGGATCCATGTGAATATAAATCAAAATGGGCAAATAGGTTACCAGCCAGTGAGGTTATTGCAATAAGAGCAGAAGATACTAGAATAAGAAAAGAAGAATCAAGAGAAAATAGGTAATTATTTTTACAAATGAAAAGGTGATTAAAGTTATGAATTATAAAATTGAAAGAACTTTAAAAAAAAGTAAAAATGTATTTATAATAGTTGCAATACTATGGATAATTTTATCCATAGTATTAGTTTCGCCTATAACAGTTAGTATAGTTGAAGCAACACAAAATGGTATATTTGATTTTGGCCATTTTATAGAGCAAATGTTTTCTAGAATAACTGATATAGGATATAATTTAGGAAAAATATTTACAAGTGATTATATAGGAGTATTTTGGAAAACAGAAGGATATTTTACAATTCTTTTATTGATTTGTGCAGGAATAGGATTATTCAAATCAATGCCAAAAAATGAATATACAGATATTGAACATGGATCAAGTGATTGGGCAACTGGTGAGCAATATGAAGTACTAAGTAAGAAAAAAGGAATATTGCTTGCAGAAAATCATTATCTACCAGTTGATAAAAGAGGTAATACAAATGTATTAGTTGTTGGACGGTTCTGGTTCTGGTAAATCTGCATCATATGTTATTCCAAATGCTTATCAGCTTTTAGGTTCCTATGTATTTACAGATCCAAAAGGAGAATTGTACGATAAAACTGCGGAATATTTAAGAAGCAAAGGCTACGATATAAAAATATTTAATCTGGTCAATCCAAAAAATAGTGATGGATATAACCCATTAATGCATATAAAAAATGAAATAGATGTTGACATAATTGCAAATACAATAGTTAAAGGGCAAAGTGATATACAAAATCAAGCTGATCCATATTGGGACGATATGGCAGAGATGTTATTAAAAGCATTGATATATTATTTACTTGCAACAAGACCAGAAGAAGAACAAAGTTTATCAAGCTGTGCAGAACTTGTTAGAGCAGCAAACAACAATGGAGCAGGAAACCTACTTACAGAACTTATGAACCAATTACCTTATGATCATCCAGCAAGAATGTTTTATAAATCTATAGAAATAGCTCCAGAAAAAACATATAGTTCAATACTATCTTCACTTCAATCAAAACTTGGTAAGTTTGACTCAAAAGAAATTGCAGAACTTACATCAACAAATACAATAGACTTTGAAGATATTGGCAGACGAAAAACAGCAGTATATGTTATATCTTCTGATACACATGCGGCTTATGACTTTTTACTTACAATATTTTTCTCGCAGATGATACAAAGATTATATGACTTTGCGGACATAAGTGGTGGAGCACTTCCACAACCTACATACTTTATCTTAGATGAGTTTGCAAACATTGGTAGAATTCCTGATTTTGATAAAAAAATATCGACTTCAAGAAGTAGAAAAATATCATTTAGTGTTATTTTGCAAAACTTAGATCAATTAGAAGCAGTTTATGAAAAATCTCATGAAACAATAATTGGTAACTGTGATACTACAATATTCCTAGGAAGTAACTCACAAAAAACAGTTGAATATTATTCAAAAGAACTCGGTGAGAAAACTATAAATAGAGATAGTTGGTCTGTAAATAAAGATAAACATATGTGGAGGCAGGGATATAATAAGTCAGACCAAATAATGGCAAGACCATTAATGACGCCAGACGAATTAAGAAGATTAGATAACGATTTATGCATTATATTTGAAAAAGGTGTTAAACCAATAAAGGCTCAAAAATACTATTATTTTAAATATAATACTGCAAGATTGGTAAATCAGTATATGTGTAGTCATAACGATATACCACCTATAGATAGAGGCAAATGGAGAAAATATAATCCATATAATCCTTATGTAGAAGAGACTGAAGAGAAGCCAGAAAATACAAAGATAGAAAGCTTAGATGATTTATTTGAAGATGGGCCAGAGAATAACAAAACCAAGCTTGAACCAGAATTGCCTTTAAATGATATAGAGGAAGAAAGTACAACAAATAAAAAAGATGATGTATTATCATATGATATTCAAAAAGAACTAGAAGAAAAATTTGATGAGTTATTTGGTTCACTCGAAGATTCAAATAATTAAAATAAAAATCGCTTTAGATAAACTCTAAAGCGATTTGTTTATTCCATAGGAATTTCTATAAAGAAAGTTGTCCCCTTTCCTACTTCTGTTTTATATTTTAATTTACCACCAAAATGGGCTTTTATGTTTGAATATGACATAAATAATCCAAGTCCAGTACCATTTTTTCCTTTAGTCGTAATCATTTCCTTGAACAATTTTTCTTGCACTTTCTCTGGCAATCCACCAGCAGAATCTTCTATTCTAAAAATTAAATTATTCTTTTCTTTATATATTTTAAAGTTTATGACTTCATTTGACTTACCTTGTGCTTGATATGCCTGTATAGCATTTGAAATTATATTATTTATTACTTGAACTAAGCTATTAATATTGCCTTTTACAGTAGTTGATGTATCAATAGTAGATTGAGTATTTAAGCTTATCAAAGCGTTTGTTAACTCATGATTCATTAATATATCTACATAGTTTAATAATTCTTTAATAGTAAATTTACTTGCAGTTTGATTTGAGAACGTAACAGCTTGCCCTTTTATAGCTGTAATAACATCAGACATATATGATAAATGTGTTCTCATTTTTTCTATCCACTCATTCATATCTTTTGCAATATCATGATGGTCTTGCACAGTCACTTCTGGATCTTCAATTGACGAATCATATTCTTTAATTAAATCAGATAAGGCCTCAGCAGTACCTGCAATCGACATTATAGGCGTTTTTAAGTTATGAGCTATACCGCCAATCATTTGACCAAGAGATGCTAAACGTTCTTTTTCAATAAGCATATCTTGATTATTCTTTATGGTTCGCATATCTATATTATGCTGAGTAATATCTTTTAATAGTATAAGAGTTCCTAAAAAATTTCCTTTTGACTCTATACGATTTATTTCTATATGAAAATATTTATTGATTTTAGTAAAATGTTTTTCTATTACGATTGTTTTATTTGATGAATTAACTTCAGCAAGTGCTTTTTTTAAATTATTAAGATTAATATTTAAATTTTTATGATTTTCCACTAATTCAAATAAATTCTTATTTCTAACATCATTAGGAACAGCATGAAAAATATCTAAGAAGGTTTGGTTAAAATCAGCAATTTTGTTATTTTCATCTATAACAATATAAGCATCTGATATTCTATCAACAATTCTCTGCAGAGCTATTGGTGCAACTTTTAAAAAGTCAAATTTGAATATTGCAAGTGAAATAAAAAATATCGTAATTGCAAAAGTAATTGGAGTAACATATATTGTCATAGAAATGACCTGCAAACTTCCTAGAATATTAATTATCAAAGGAATCGATACTCCTATAATTATTAACAATGACTGCCTTGAAAAGAAACCGGCATTTTTAATAGAATAACGCATTAAGAATACAACTCCAAGGAACATACAAAGATATGAATACAATGAATGTATGTAAAACCAAGGTCCATAAACAGAGTTATTTATATTTATAGAGTATTGTTTATAAAAAAGGTGATGTAAATCGTTAGTCCAAAGAATTAATAAAGATAAAATAGGTATAATGAATAAGATAAAATATCTTTTAGAAAAGTGTACTTTGGTGTTAGAAAATATTATACTCATAAGTAAAAAGCAAACAGGCAAAAAGCAAGTTCCAATATATACAAAATAATCAAAATATATTGGATTTGCAAGTTTTAAACAATTAGAAAATGCTATCTGCAATAATAAACCTGTGAAACAAATAAGTAAGCAAATAAATATAAAACAAAAAGAACATTTTAATTGCTTTTGCGTTTTCATTTTATCTATGATGATGTAAAGGAACAAGGTTGAAATTTCAGTTATTATTAATACTATAAAAGGTACTATATAAGATTGCATGAAATTCATCTCCATATTTTATTTTTTTATATAACCAATTGACTTTAAGTAATTTATATATTTTTGAATATAATTTTCATCAATTATTGGCCATTTAAATGATATGTTTTGAAGTATTTTATCTGTTAGAGGACTTAATATCCTAACATCATTTTTGTATGAAATTAATTTGTTTTTATCAAAATCGTTAATAATTCCAGATATTATATTATTTTTATTATTATTTTTAGATATATCTTTTACTGAAGAATAAAAATCTTCTGGAGAAACTATTTCAATTGTAAAACCTAAATTTTCTAAAGTCAATATTAAATTTCTAAAAGTAATATAGTTATTATTGTGCATATGAAAAATATTAAAAGGTGTTTTATGGGATATGATTTTTACAATAGCATCTGCACATAAGTCTACAGGCGTAAATTCCACATTATCATCTAATAAATTATTAGGGAATTTACCTATATTTAAAAAAGCAAAGACTTTATTTATAAAGGCGTTTTCAGAGATATTAATCTGAAAATTGCCATCTGAATATCTATTCGTTATATTGCCAAGCCTAAAAATTTTAGCATCTAGGTTATTTTGTAAAATATTTTCTAAAATCAAGCGTTCAGCTAAAAATTTACTGCGTACATACACATTAGAAAAATCCTGGTTTATAAATAAGTCAGTTTCATTAAAAGTAACGTTGTTTGAATTGTTATTTACATGCTCTGAATTGCTATCAATTAATGTACCAGAAACACTTAAAGTAGATAAATGATATAAAGAACATTTAAACTGATTGCAAAATTTTATAATATTTTGTGTTCCAACAACATTAATATCATTGAAAATACTTGATTTTCCATAATGTTTTACAATTGCCGCCGCATTTATTACATCAGTAACAGAATATCCTAAATCTTTATATGAATTAGAATCTAATCCTAAATTAGCTTTTGTAATATCTCCCTCAAGAACAAAAACACGATTATATAAATATTGTTTAAAATTATTATTAAAGTAAAAATTCATAGTATCTATTAATCTATTTACAGGATCAATATTATTCTTTCTTCTTATAATACAATAAATATTGCAGTTAGTATTTTTAAGTAAATTTTCTAATATGTGACTACCCATGAATCCTGTAGAACCAGTTAGCAATATATTTTTAAGGCGTTTTTTAGATAAATTAATATCCACATTCTTAATAGTATTTATGGAAATTAAATTATTAACTTGAGAATAGTCATAGTTATCATTATATTGAGATACATCTTCAATATTTGGCTTTTCAGATAATTGCTCAATTGTAGGGTAAGAGAATATATCTTTATAAGAAATATTAATTCCATGATTAAAAGCTTCTATTTGCAATTTTATTGCAGATAAAGAGTCTCCACCTATTTCAAAAAAATCATCAGTAATACCAATATGGGTAGAACCTAAAACACTTTCAAATATAGTTTTAAGCTCTTTTTGAAGGTCTGTTTTAGGAGCAACATACTTATTAGTATTTACAATTTTCAAATTCTTTAAATATTTCATATCAATTTTTCCATTAGAAGTTAATTTGAATTTATCTAATTGTATTAAATGATTTGGTATAAAATATTTAGGCAATTTTCTTTGAAGATATGACAATAAATCAGTTTGATTTATTTTTTTATCAGATGTAAAATAACATATTAATTTTTTGTCATTCACAAAAACAACACATTTTGTTATATATGGATAAGAATAAATAGTATTTGTTATTTCATCTAATTCAATTCTATGTCCATTTATTTTAACTTGATTATCTTGCCTGCCCTCGAATAGTAAATTACAATTTTCGTCTAATTTTACAATATCTCCTGTTTTATATGCCTTTTCATTAAAGAAAGGTATTTGAACAAAATTCTTCTTATTCATTTCATCATTATTAATATATCCACATCCAACATTATCACCACATATATACAACTCTCCGCTAACATTAAAAGGAACAGGATTTTGATCTTTATCTAAAATGTATAATTTAAGATTAGATAAAGGCTTTCCAATTGGTATATTTAAATAATTGCGTAAATTTTCTTTTGTAACAATATAAGCAGTAGAACATATTGTACATTCACTAGGACCATATCCATTAACAATTTTCATGTTAGGATTAAGTAAGTAATATTTTTCAATAGTTTTTGTTTTTATAGATTCTACACCTACAAGCAATTTATTTAAATAAACTTTTTCGGCATTTTGACTTAATATTTTGAATACATCATCTAATATATTTGGTGGAATGTAAAGCATAGAAATTTTATGTGATATTATATCATCACAATATTTAAATATGTCAGAAATACTATTATCTTCAAACAAATGTAATTCAAATCCATTTAGCAAAGTAAAGAAAAATTCCCATATACTAACATCAAATGATATATTAGTAGATGCTAAACATCTTTCTATATTTGCAGAAACTTCAAAAGATTTTTTAAAAGAAGATATAAAGTTATTTAAATTTTTATGTGATATTTTTACTCCTTTAGGCATACCAGTAGAACCAGAAGTGTATATTGAATATAAAGGATTATTTACATTAATATGAATATTTAAATTTGAATTTGAGTTATTAGTATAATTAATTTTATCTAGGTTTATAGTTTTTACGTTATTCTTAAGAATTTCAGAAGCTTGATTGCAAATGATAATAGAGGCTGAAGCGTCATCTATAATATAGTTTACTCTCTCTATAGGGTACTCTGTTGTAATAGGCAAATATACTGCCCCTAACTTTATTATACTAAGCATAGAAATAATTAGGTCAATAGATCTATCCATTATTACAGGAATAATATTTCCTTCTTTAACCCCTTCGGTTTGCAAATAATGTGCTAGGCTATTTGCTCTTTCATTTAATTCTTTATAAGTTAATTTTTGATCTTTAAATACAACCGCAATATTATTAGGATTTTTTTCTGCTTGACACTCGAAAAGTTGTACTATTGTTTTATCCTTTGGATAATCTGCATTTGTATCATTGAATTCATATAGTATTTTCTTTTTTTCATCTTCTGATAACATACAAATATCAGCTATTTTTATATTTCTATTTTCTAAAATAGCATTTAATATGTTTATATAATGAACTGATAAACTTTTAATAAATCCCTCATCAAATAATTTACTTGCATATTCAAAAGATAAATTAAGTTTATCATCTGTTGGAACAATTTCTAATGATAAATCAAATTTAGATATTTTTATATTTGGTATATAATATTTAGCATTTATTCCATCAAACGAAACAGGAGTATATCCATTATTTTGGTATATAAACATAGTATCAAATAATGGACTTCTACTTATATCACGAGTTAATTTTAATTTATTTATTAATTCATCAAGAGGATAATTTTCATATTTATAACTTTCAACACAAATGTCTTTAATGTTATTTACAAAATCATTAAAGTTTAATTTGCTATCTATATTTGCACGAAGCGGTAAGCTATTTACAAACATACCAACAATATCGTGAAGTTCACTAGAAAGCCTATTTACAACAGGTGTTCCAACCACTATATCGCTTTGAGAAGTATATTTTGAAAGAAGTATGTAGTAAGCAGATAATAGTATCATATATGGTGTAACACCTAATTCTTTAGCCAAATTATTTATTTTTTCTGTAGATGACTTATCAATTTCACAATATATTTTATCTCCTTCAAAAGATTGAACAGCAGGTCTAGGCTTTGTTGGTAAGTTAAGCACAGGAATTTCACTGCTATTGAATTGATTTATCCAATAATTTTCTGCTTCTTGAAAATCACCACTTTTTAATCTGTTATTTTCCCATACAGAATAGTCTTTGTAATCTATTTCTAAATCAGGAAGTTCTTCATTGTTATATAGTTTGCAAACAGAATTAACTAAAACAGATAAAGATGCGCCATCAGAGATTATGTGGTGCATATCTATTGCAAGCAAAGCTTTTCCACCTTCTATATTTACTATTTCTGCCCTAAAAAGTGGTGCAGTAGATAAGTCAAAAGGCCTCACAAAATTGCTGAAGTAAGATTTAATTTGATTATCTTTAATAGTATTAGAGTTTATATTTAATTTAAATTCTACTTTATCTTCAATTTTTTGAACAACTTGGTTATTTTCAATTTTAAAATAAGTTCTTAAAGAAGGTTGCTTTTCGATTAGTTTATTAAAAGCACGTTCTAGTTTATTTATATCTGGAAGTTTGTCTAATATTAATCCACCAGCGATGTTATATAAATTAGAATCAGAACCAGCAATATTTGAAGAATAATATGTTCTTGATTGAGCAGAAGAAGTAGGGTAATATTCAGCCTTTTCTGCTTTAGGTATAGAAATATTAGTATTATCTATACTTTTAAGTGATATTAAATCAGACAAATTTTTAACGATTGGATTTTCTAAAATATCTTTAACAAAAAGTTGCACCTTTAAAGAACTATAGATTTTTGTACATAAATTTATAGCTGTTAAAGAATCACCACCTAAATCAAAAAGTGAATCATTAATACTTACATCTTGAACATGTAATATATCTTTTAATATCTCTATTACATTTTCATCTATTTTATTTCTTGGTAAAACTTTTTCTTTGCTTTTTATTTGAATTTGTGGAGCTGGCAATTTTTTTCTGTCCACTTTGCCATTTAAAGTATATGGTATTTTATCTAATTTAATAAAATATTGAGGCACCATATATTTAGGTAACTTTTGTAGTAAGGTGTTTCTAATATCATCTACATTTATATTGTTAGCTGAAGTAAAATATGCACATAAAAATTCATGACCATCGTTAGATACTTTTTTTACTACAACACAATTATCGATATTTTTAAATTTTAATATTGCATTTTCAATCTCTTCAAGCTCTATTCTTAATCCTCTAATTTTTACTTGATTATCGCATCTTCCTAAACAAATAATTTCACCGTCATCACGATAATAACCAAGATCTCCTGTTTTATATAAAATTTTATTTTCATCAGAAAAAGGATTTTCTATATAGCTTTTTTTAGTTAATTCATTATTATTTAAATAACCTAAACCAACTCCATCTCCAGAAATATATATTTCACCAGGAGTTTTTATTGGACAAATATTTAAATTAGAATTTAATATATAAATTTGAGTATTATCTAAAGGACGACCTATAGTTATGGCAGTATGATTTGTTACATTTGTTAATGTAGAAAATACAGTCGTTTCACTAGGTCCGTATCCATTATATATAACAGGTGAACCTATTTCTTTTAATTCATTTACCAAAGACATTGGCAATTGTTCACCAGCAAGTGTAATATACTTTATTTTTGATAAATTTTGAATATCTGTAATATTATTAACTAATAATTGCATTCTAGAAGGAGTAGTTTGAATAATTTCTACATTATTTTTTTCAATCAAAGTACTTAATAACCTAGGGATTGTTTGTTCCTGCTCATTAGCAATTACGAGTTTTAAACCTTTTTGTAAAGAAATTAATGTTTCAAAAACAAATATATCAAAACTTACAGTAGTAACAGACACAATAGCTCTATATTTATTATCCCTTAAATATTCAACATATCCATTACAATAGTTTGCTAAATTAGATAGTGATTGATGTTTAAGCATAACGCCTTTAGGCATTCCAGTAGAACCAGAAGTATATATTATATATGCTAAATCATTTGGACTATTTATATTTTCTAAATTATTTTTATTAAAATTGTATAAATCGTTATCAAGGTCAACAAATATTTTATTAGTATATTCAACTTTATCTTGTAATTTTTTAAATGTTAAAAGTACTCTAGCATTGCTATTATTTAACATATATTCAATTCTATCTTGAGGATATTCAGGATCAATTGGAATATAACAGGCACCGCTTTTAAGAGCAGCAAGAATAGATATAATCATTTCAAGTGAACGATGAACCATAATTCCAACAATATCATTTCTTCCAATATTATTATCTCGTAAGTAATGAGCTAAGCTATTAGCTCGTTCATTTAATTCTCTATATGTCAAATGCTCATTTCCAAAAACAACAGCAATATTATCGGGAGTTTTTTCTACTTGTTCTTCAAAAAGCTGTACAATCGTTTTATCCCTAGGATAATCTACCTTTGTATTATTAAATTCATGTAATATTTTTCTTTTTTCATCTGGGGTAACTATTTCTATATCTTTTAATTTAATTTCATTATTTTCTAAAATTTGATCAATAATATATAATATTCTAGAATGAATAGAACAAACATCATCAATAGTATATTTGCTTAGCAAATAATCATATGCAAGGCTAATATTTCCAGTATTATTCATATCATATAAATGGATATCCATATCATCCGAAATATGGTTATTTCCAACCCAAGTAGCATCATAAGGGATACTAAATGTTTGTTTATTAGTTCTTACATTTTGATAAGACATGAAAATTTTATATAAATTAGGAAGATTATTGTCTTTAGATCTTAAATCCTCCAATAAATATTGATATGGATATTTTTGATGTCTAAATATTTTTAAGAAATCTATAGAAATATTAGATAAGAAATTGCTAAATGAATCATCAGAATTTAAAGATACCTTAAAAGGTATTGTACTTATATACATACCTGAAGTTTGTTTTTCTTTGAAATTTCCTCTATTTAATATAGGAGTACCAATTACGAATTCATTTAATCCAGATACTCTAGATAAATATAGCGAAATTACACCCATGAAGAAATTAAAAACAGATGCCTTTCTAGGTCTGCAAAAATCATTTATTAAAGAGATAGTTTCTTTTGGAATAGTAAATAATTTTCTTCCAGAGCTACTATCTGTTTCCTTTGAATTTTCAGAATTTAAACTAGGGATTGTAGCTATTTCAGGAACAGTATCAAAAATTTCAGACCAAAATTCTTTGTCCTTTTTAAATTTTTCACTGTTTAAATATTCTTTTTCAGAATTAATATAATCAAGATATGATAGATTAGGTTCATTAGGAATTTCTTTATTATTAATTAAAGCTTCATAATGTTCCATTACTTCGTCAACAACGAGACCTGCTGTCCAAGCGTCAGCGATTAAGTGGTGTGTATTTATAATAAAACCGCCACTTCCATCAGGAAATCTATATATTGTAAATTTAAATAATAATTTATTTAAAGTTTCAAAAGGTGTATCACAAATTGACCTTTCTAATACCTTAAGATCTTTTTCAGATTCAACTGGAACTATTTCTACATCAAATTCAGTAAAATCATCTACATACTGCATAACAGTATCATCTTTATGTATAAATTTTAATCTAAAAGCATCATTTCGTTTAACATATAGATTTATTGCTCTTTTTAAAGCATCAAAATCAATCTTTTGTAAAATCCTTACATTACCTTCAACGTTTTCGATCGACGTCCCGTTATAAAATTCGTTTGTTAACCATATAGATTTTTGGGGATTAGTTAGATCATACATGTTTTTTGACATATAATCACCCTTACATTATAAATTTTATAGCAATTTATATAATTATTATTTATATATATCGTTAAACTACTTATAAATCAACTATTCTTTACAATTGTAACATAAAATTCAACTGGCTGTAAATACTTTGTAATAAATTTATCATAAACAAAGAATTTTCGACACTTTATTATTAATTATTTTATGGTTAAAATAGAAAATAAAGGAAATAATAGTATGTGGGAGGAAAACTATGTACGAATACAAAAAAAGACAAAGTAATTTCAAAAATTTTTTTCTATTATTTATACTAATAGTAGCAATTGATGCTATAAGCATTGTTATATATGATATGTATGTAAATATAGATACATATCCAGAAACTGCAAATAGCCAAATAAATGCAAGTAGAGTTTATTTAAATAAAGAGCAAGAAAATAATAATAGTAGTGACGATGTATCAGAAGTACTAGAAAATACAATAGAATGTGTTGTAGGAATTTCAAAAATAAAAAATACAGGAAGTTCAATCTTTTTAAATAATAGTACATCAGATTTAGGATTAGGAACAGGAATGATTGTATCAGAAAACGGATATATACTTACAAATTGGCATGTAGCAGGGGAAAAATATAGTACTTGTTATATTACGCTTGAAAATGCAAAAACAGTTAGTGGAAATGTAGTATGGTCAGATAAAGACTTAGATTTAGCAATTGTAAAAATAACTGCATCAAACTTAAAATATATTACATTAGGAGATTCAGACAATATAAAAATTGGACAAAAGGCTTATGCTATTGGAAATCCAATCGGAGTAGAATTTCAAAGGACAGTAACTTCAGGAATTATAAGCGGGATTAATAGAACAATAAAAATAGATGATGAAAATGGGGAATCATATATGGAAGATTTAATACAAACAGATGCGACAATAAATCCTGGAAATAGTGGAGGACCACTTATTAATTCAAAAGGAGAAGTTATTGGAGTGAATTCAGTAAAAATAACAAATGCAGAAGGAATTGGATTTGCTTTGCCAATAAATATAGTAAAACCAGTAATTCAAAGCTTTTTAGAAAATGGAAAATTTGAAGAAGCAAACTTGCGGAATATTTGCTTATGATAAAAATGTTATACCATATTTAGATTCAAATATAAATTTCGAATCTGGAATTTATGTAGCACAAATTTCGGCAGATGGTCCAAGTTATTATTCAGGACTCCAAAAAGGAGATATAATAACAAAAATTGATGATACAACAATAAATAAAATGAGCGAGCTTAGAAGTTATATATATACTAAAAAGATAGGAGATGAAGTAAACGTCACAATATTAAGAAATAATCGAGAGAGAACTATAACTATTAAATTAGGCAAAAAAATATAGAAGAAAAGTATAATAACAATTACGTTATTATCGTTTAAAAATATTGATAAAAAAAATATAAAATGATAAAATTATAAAAGAGTAAATATAATGTAAATAAAGGGGGATAAATATGGAAGAGAAAGAACAAAAAGAAAATACAGAAGAAATAAAAGAAGTAAAAGATACTAAGGAGACAAAAGAGGTTGAAGACGCAAAAGAGCTAGAAAACACTAAAGAGGAAGAAGCAAAAGCAGTAGAAAATACTAAAGATGCAGAAAAAGTTGAAGAAACTAAAAAAGATCAAAACGAACCAGAATCACAAGAGACTAAAGAAACGAAAAAAG
The DNA here is from genome assembly GCA_947630255.1 of uncultured Clostridia bacterium. Taxonomy (GTDB): domain Bacteria; phylum Bacillota; class Clostridia; order TANB77; family CAG-508; genus CAG-452. The sequence goes on from CANRGU010000004.1 coordinate 24,646, forward strand.
AGCAAAAGACGGAAGCGGTTAAGAAAAAGAATAGTAAACTTCCAATAATAATTACAAGCATTGTTTTAGGAAGCTTGCTTCTTATAGCTTTAATAATAGTAGGAATATATTTTGGATTTAAGTATTTGCAAGAAAACAAAACAGTTGGAACCGAATGGGGAGATACATATTACGCATATTTAAAAGAAGCTATATCTGAGGACGCTGATAGAGAAGATTACGGATTACAAAAAGGTATGAAAAATATAGAATTGCAATTTATAGAAACTGAACAAAAAAATCCAGTAATGGTTATGACTTATAGCAAACAAGATGAGCAATATGTAAATTTATATAAAACAGATGAAAGTGGTGATGTAGATAAAGTTGTATATACAGAGCCAGCAGATTTAGAATTTTTATATAACATTGAAAACGAAGCATATTCATGGTATTTACATACAGAAACATTCCAAGGGGATTCATACAAATCATTAAATTCTGTATTAGAGGATCCAGATAACGATGAAGCTGATTACACAATAAAAAGAGGAGAAGAAACAAGGCAAGAAACTGTATCAGGAGATGAAATAACATTATCAAAATTCGATGAAACATTTGTAGAACCAGAAGTAAATACTGGTGATAAAGTAGAATTTTCAACATCTCTAGAACCAAAAGAGTTAAGAGAAAATATAGAAAAAGGCGTAGAAGAATTTAAAAAGCAAGAAGAGATAGTAACAGATGAAGTAAAATCTGAAACAGAGGCAAAAGTTAAAAAAGTAGAAGAAACTAAAAAATCTATAGAACAAGCAAAAGAAGATATTAAAAAAGAAGAAGAAAGAAAAAAAGCTGAAGAATTAGCAAAAGGATTAACAGTAGGAAGTGTTACTTTAAAATATGGAAAATATGTTTCTGATGTATCTCAAATGGACAGTTCAATGTATGGAACTTTAATATTAAGACCAGATGGTAAATTCCATATAAAAGCAAATTGTGAAGGTAGTTATCCATATAAAACATTAGACTGTGATGGTACATACAAAATTGATAAAATAGAAAATTCTTTTGAATATTTTGATGGATTAACATTTACAACAGACACAGGTGTAAAATTTAGCCTTATAGCATATACAGATGGAACACTTAGTGATCAATGGCATGGATACAGTTATGTTGGAGCAGAATAAAAAATAAATGGTGGAGGAAGATAAATGAAAGACGTAGAAATTACAGATCAAATAAAATATATAGGTGTAGACGATAAAACAATAGATTTATTTGAAGGACAGTATGTTGTACCAAATGGAATATCATATAATTCATATTTAATAAAAGATGAAAAAAATGTTGTAATGGATACTGTAGATAGAAGAGCAAGTGATGAATGGTTTGAAAATTTAGAAAAAGCATTAAATGGTGAAAAAGTAGATTATTTAGTAGTATCACATTTAGAGCCAGATCACGGTGCAAACATTGAGCGCCTAGCAAATAAATATCCAGAGATGAAAATAGTAGGAAACTTAAGAACATTTGCATTTATTCCACAATTCTTTAATATAGAAAACTTAGAAGAAAGAAAAATAGAAGTAAAAGAAGGAGACACATTAAATGTAGGGAAACATACCTTGCAATTTGTAATGGCTCCAATGGTGCATTGGCCAGAAGTAATGTGTACTTATGAGCAAAGTGAAAAAATATTATTTACAGCTGACGGATTTGGCAAATTCGGAGCATTAGATACTGAGGAAGACTGGACATGCGAAGCAAGAAGATATTATTTTAACATAGTTGGAAAATACGGAGCGCAAGTACAAGCGCTACTTAAAAAAGTAGCTACATTGGATGTAAAAATGATATGCCCACTTCATGGACCAATACTAAAAGAAAATTTAGGATTTTATATAAATAAATATGATATTTGGAGCAGTTACAAACCAGAAGATGATGGAGTATTTATTGCATTTTCTTCAATTCATGGACACACAAAAGAAGCTGCATATAAAATGAAAGAAATTTTAGAAGAAAAAGGTGCTAAAAAAGTTGCAATATCAGATTTAGCAAGAGATGATATGGCAGAGGCAATAGAAGACGCTTTCAGATATGATAAAATTGTACTTGCATCATCAAGTTATAATATGGGAGTATTCCCAGCAATGGAGCAGTTTTTACATCATTTGCAAGGTAAAAATTATCAAAACAGAAAAATAGCTATAATTGAAAATGGTACATGGGCACCATCAGCAGGTAAATGTATGAAAGAAATAATTGCTCAAATGAAAGATATAACTTTATGTGATACAACAGTTACAATCATGTCAAAAATGAATAATGAAAATATAGAAAACATGAAAAAATTAGCAGATGAATTATTAAAAAATTAGGGAGGAATTTAAAATGAAAGAGAAAAACACAGTATTTTACAAGTGTCCAGTATGCAACAACCTTATAGGGCTAATTCAAGGAGATGCACAGCACATTACTTGTTGTGGAAAACCAATGGAATTATTAGTTGCAAATTCTGTTGACGCAGCAACAGAAAAACACGTTCCAGTTTATGAAAAAGATGGAGACGAAATGGTTGTAAGAGTAGGAGAAGTAAGTCATCCTATGGATGAAGATCACTATATAATGTGGATAGCTGTTGTAAGCGATAATCAAACAACAAGAGTAAGATTCTATCCAAACCAAGAACCAGTAGCAAGATTTAAGTACATTCCAGGATCTATAATATATGCTTACTGTAACAAGCACGGACTTTGGAAAAACGAAGTAAAATAAAAAATAGAAAAAAGGGGGAATATCCCTCTTTTTTTATTGTATAGGAAAAATTGACTTTTATCTTGGACATATATAAGATTTTTCCGTTCTTATTATTATAAATTTCTAAATTGTTGCATAAAATATTGAAATAAATACAAAATAATGATAAAATTATGATAATTAAACGCGAGGGGGGGAATTTTAAATGATTAATATTAGACCAGTATCAGATTTAAGGAATAAATATCCAGAAATAGAGGAGTTAGTTTTAAAAGAAGACGAGGCAGTGTATTTAACAAAAAACGGATATGGCTCAATGGTAGTGATGAGTTTAGAAAAATACTCTAAATTGATGAGTGATTTAGAATATAATGAATATATTGAAAATGCATTAGATGAAGCAGATAAAGAAGCAGAAGATCCTAATACTAAATACTATACTCATGAAGAAATGATGCAAATGGCAAGGAG
>CANRGU010000005.1 GCA_947630255.1 uncultured Clostridia bacterium
TTTAATATTCTCTTTGGCAATGATTATTGCTAATTTATCTATTTACTAATTTACATATTATCTTTTGTATAAAAAATCGCACTGAATTTAATTTCTTAAACTCAATGCGAAATTATTAAATTGTCCAGACGTCTGGACAATTTAATAGCTTTTATTTTAAATATATATTAGGGTCTACATTTACGTTGTCTTTTAAAATTTCAAAATGTAAATGTGGTTCATCAACTATTTCAAATGATGCAGAATTTCCAACTGTACCAATTGATTGACCCTTTTCTACTTTTTCTCCTTCTGTTACAAATTCAGTTGTAAGTAGGTTTGAATATATTGATTCATATCCATTTACATGTTCAATTACTATAGTTAGTCCATATCTTGGATCGTTTTTGATTGATTTTATAGTTCCAGCTTCTGCTGCTTTAACCACAGATGTTCTATCAGCTTTTATATCTATGCCTAAATGCGTTACCCATTCTTCTAGAGTTTCAGAATATATTAAAGAATCTTTTGCATATTCTCTCATATTTTCTCCTTTTACTGGCATAGTAAATTCTGGATCTTTTACTTTTTCTGGTTCAACTTTAGTTTCTTCTTTTTTAGTAGTTTCTTCTTTCTTTTCTTCCTTTTTTGTATCTGCATTAGTTTTTTCTTCTTTTGATTCTATATCTTTTATTGCTTCTTCTATGCTTTTTCCTATATCACTACTTGCCTCTTCAATATAATCATTTGTTTCATTTAAATAATTTTCTGTATTTGGAACTAAATCTGCTATTTTTTCACTTGTTAATGAACTGTACGTTGAATTCTTTAGTTTATTATTGTAAATTATTAAAGTTACAATAAATGTAATAATTATTGCAAGTAAAATTCCTACTGATGCATAAACAAATCGTTTAAAGTTATTATTGTTATCAATTTTTTCTCTTCTTCCTCTTCTCATAAGTGCCTCCTTAATTTTTCTTTAGTAAAATTATTTCCTTTTTTTTGAAATTTATACATTATTTATTTTACATATCTATAATTTCAACTCCAGTGTAATAATGTTTTATGATTTCTTCATAATTTTTGCCTTGTTTTGCAAGACTATCCGCACCTGTCTGACTCATTCCTACTCCATGCCCATATCCTGTAACTTTAAACTTTACATTATTACCTTCTATATTAATTTGAAAATTTGCAGATCGTAATCCGAAAATAGTTCTTACTTCTACACCTGATAGATTTAAGTTTCCTATTTTTACATTTTTTATTCTGTTTCCTTCTGTATATTCTAAAATTTGTATTTGATCTTCTTTATTAAAATCTATTTTAAAATCACTATGATATTTTTTTATCTTAGATATAAATTCTTCTTTGCTTACTGAAACTTCAGAATTATATTGATCATATGCATCTTCTCCAGAGGTTTGAACCGCTTGCAAATATGGATAATTTGTACCACCCCACACAGCTGTTGCAGTATCAGTGCTACCTCCACTATTTGAGTGAAAAAACGCATTTATTGGTTTTCCATCATATGTTATTATTTTTCCTTTTGTACTATTTACTACCTTCTCTATTTTAGCCCAATTGCTTTCTCTAACATCTTCTTCCCATCTACTTAGTCTATATTCTTTTGTAATCCATGCCTGACAGCACTCTGCACTGTCACATATATCTGCATTTTCATGCTTACTTCCGTTTGTAATTTTATAAAGAGTATATGTTCTTGCAACTACTGCTTGTGCTTTTAATGCTTCTTCTTCAAAATGTGCTGGCATTTCTCCAGATACAACTCCAAGTAAATATGTGTCTAAATCTAATTCTTCTACTTCTCCTGTTTTAGTATGTAATAATTTAATTTTATTGTATTTACCATAGTCGTACTTTTCTTCAACTTCTTGAACTACTTCTTTTTCTATTACTGCTGTTTGCTTAATACTATTTCTTTTAGTAAATAATATTGGAAGTAAGAAGCACAATAATATTAAAAATACAATATATATTAATATTTTTTTCATTGGCACAACCTCTTTATATTTCAATATTCTTATATTTATTTCTATATATTAAATATATTATCCTTTGATGAAATTTAAGAAGTTTTGTCCATTTTAGAGGAAATAAAAAAACACTCTATAATGAGTGCCTTTTATATAAATTATTTTATCCAATTCCGTATTTCTTTTTGAATTTATCTGCTCTTCCACCTGTAGTATCTTTTCTTAAATTACCTGTCCAGTATGGATGACATTTAGAACATACATCTACTTTTAAATCTTTTTTTGTAGATCCAACTTCTAAAACATTACCACATGCACATGTAATAGTTGTTGTATTATATTCTGGTTGTATCTCTTTTTTCATTAAGTATTCACCTCTTCCTTCGCTAATTAAAAAAATCTTTATCTATTTTAACATATATTTTTATATTTTGCAAATTTATTTTTAATTATATTATATTTTTTTAATGTTTAACTTGATCATTATTTAAATATCAATAAATTATTTTCCTATTTTTGTTATTGTTTGTATTTGTTGTTTAAAATTATTTATAGCATTATCAAAAGATATTCTATTTACTAATTTAAAAACTATATTCCATAAACAAGCTATTATCAATATAATTAACCCTATTTTTTTCCAAATTTTTGATAACATAATTTTTCTCCTAAAAAATAACTTACATAATTTATTATACTATATTTTTTAGTTTTGTCAATATTTATAACGTTTTTTGGATATACTAAAATTGTAATATAAATTATTATGGAGGAATAGTATGAAAAAAATTTTTATTGCATTAATTGCTCTATCTTTTTGTTTAAGTGGCTGTGGAAATAACTATGAAACAAATACAGAAGAAAATAGTTATTCTTCTGAACGAACTATTGCTATGGATAGTAACAATACCGATAATAACAACAATGACGATGTTAATACTAATAACAATAATGATACTACTAATAATAATAGTAATAATGAAAAAACTGAGACTGAGCTTTCATCTTTTTCTACAAAAATTTATACACCAAATGATTCTGGAAGGCAAAACAATATTAGGCTTACTTGCTCAGAATTGAATGGAACAGTTGTAAAATCAGGAGAAACATTCTCTTTTTGTGACACAGTAGGAAAAGCTACCCCAGATAGAGGATATCAAAAAGCTGATATATTTGATAAAGATGGTAATAAAGTAAAAGGATATGGCGGACGGAAATTGCCAAATAAGTAGTACATTGTATAATGCCGTACTTGCCTTACCAGAACTTACTATTGTAGAAAGGCACGAGCATAGCCAAAAAGTATATTATGTTCCTGAAGGAAAGGATGCGGCTGTTGCCTATGGTAGTATAGATTTTAAATTTAAAAATGAATTTGATTATGATATAAAAATTAAAGCTTCTACAGATGGCAACAATATTTATGCTAGTATTTTTAAAATTTAATTTTGTATTCTAAATGTACTCCTAAAAGCATAGTATTTACTAATACTATTTTAGGAGGTTTTTTATATGCTTGATAAAAAATTCAAATCCTTAATATACATTTTTTTATTTGTTTTTATATTTACATTATCTGTTCCATTATATTCAAAGGCTATTGATGGAGATAGTGTTTATGTTTGGTCAAATAATTCTTCTGCTTTAACATCTACAACTCCTGATGAGAAAGATGAAATAGAAAATAATAAAAATAATTCTGGTAATTTTTTAGGAATAACTTCTGGAAGTGCTATTTTGATGGATCAAAAAACTGGAACTATTTTGTACGAATATAATTCTCATGAACAATTAAGACCTGCTAGTGTTACTAAAATTATGACTGTTCTATTAATTATGGAAGCTCTTGATAATGGTGTAATTACACTCGATGATGCTGTTCCTTGCTCAGAAAAGGCAAGTTCTATGGGAGGATCACAAATTTGGCTTGATACAACTGAAACACTTACAGTTCATGAAATGTTAAAAGCTATTTGTGTTGTTTCTGCTAATGATTGTGCTATGGCAATGGCAGAATATATTGCTGGATCTGAAGAATTGTTTGTAGAGCAAATGAATAAAAAAGCCAAAGAACTTGGAATGAATGATACATGTTTTAAGAATTGTCATGGTATTGATGAAGATGGACATTTAACTTCTAGTTATGATATTGCATTAATGTCAAGAGAATTAATGACTAAACATCCTAGAATAACTGAATATACTACTATTTGGATGGATAGTTTAAGAAATGGGGAATCTGAGCTTGTTAATACAAATAAATTAATACGAAACTATGAAGGCGCAACAGGTTTAAAAACAGGTTCTACATCTATCGCTCTTTTTAATTTATCTGCAACTGCAACTAGAAATAATCTTTCTTTAATTGCAGTAATTATGAAAGGTGAAACATCAGCTATTCGTTTTTCGGAAGCCCAAAAACTTCTTGACTATGGTTTTAGCAATTTTGAATATGTAGATTGTTCAAAAAAAGATGATGTTGTAAAAACTATAAATGTAGATAAAGGCACAAATTCTACAATAGATGCAATTTTAGAATCAAATAGTGGTTGTTTAATTCCTAAAGGAAAATCTAAAACTATATCTACAAATATTGTTCTAGATGATACTATATCTGCTCCGGTTAGTAGTGGTCAAAAATTAGGTGAAGTTATTTATTCAATTGATAATGAAGAAATATCTAGAGTTAATATTGTTGCAAAGCAAGAGGTAAAAAAATTAAATTTAGTTAATATGTCTGTAAGAACAATTGAAAATTGGTTTACTTTGCTTAGATAATTTATTACTATAAAATAGTTTAATATAATTTATTACTATAAAAAATTATATTTAAACTATTTTACTAATCAAATTTGTTAATCATCTTGTTCTTCGGTTTCGTTATATTCAAATTCATAGGTGTAATCATCTTTATTGTTCTTATTATTGTTATTATTGTTATCATTTTTTTCTTTTTTATTGTTTTCATCTGTTTTTGGGGTATTTTTATCTTCTGATTCAGATTTTCCTTTCATTTTGTTTTTCATAATTTGGTTTATTTTTTCAAATAAATCAGGAACGTAATCTAGTAATCTATCTATAGCAGACGAATGATTTACTGGAAGTAATTTTACTGTTCCTTCTTGAACTACTAAAAATGCAACAGGATTTATGCTTACGCCTGCTCCACTTCCTCCTCCAAATGGTAATTTGTATTGTATTAATTCTTCCTTTTCTTTTTTATTATATTCGTCTACAGTTTCTTCGTTGAACTCGCTACCTCCTGCTGCAAATCCAAAACATACCTTTGAAATAGGAATAATTATTATATTATTAGTTGTTTCTATTGGATCTCCTATTATTGTGTTTACATCGACCATATCTTGAATGCTAGTCATTGCTGCAGACATAAGCCCCTCTATTGGATGTTCTTTCATCATACTTTACACTCCTTTTCTTTATTAACATATATATTACATTTATAATATGCACAATTTTTACATCAATTATGCAATTTAAGTTAATTTTAAGTATTGGATTATACTCATATATTGGTGTTATTTTATATTTATATTTGTTTTTATCATATTTTTGGACATTGCCTGCAAGTATTATAGAAATTAAACTTGCAATTATTGCAACTGCAAATGATGTTAGTATGCTATTGCTTGCAGATATATCCATATACAAAATGAGTTTTTTTATTTTTATGTTTAAAAATTTAAGATAATTTATATTCTGCTTTTTTAAAATCTCTTTTTTATTTTTTAATATTATTTCTTTAATTTTATTTGAATCATTAAATTTCTGGAATATTTTACTTTCTAAAATTTTAGATTCCAGCATTTTGCTTATTTTTTTATTATCTATTTTTACTCTCAAAATCGTTAATTTTCCAAATAATTTTAATCTAATAAATAACAAATAATTCTTTAGCTTTTTGTTTTTTTTCATAATACTGCTAAAGTATAAGTCTTTTATTTCGATTTCAATGTTTGATAATAAAAGTAATAATATAAATAAACTAAATAAAAATAATATTGCTAAAATTATTAAAAAAAATACCATGATTTTCTCCTACATTTTAACAATATTATTCCCTTATTTTGGATTTAAATTCAAAAAGCAAGGTTAATTCCTTGCTTTTTCTACTGTTATATCTCCAAATATTTTTTCTTGGCTTGCTTTTATTTTATTTCTTCTTGTTAATTCTAATAAACCTGTAAATGCAGTTACTGTTTCTAATTTAGTATATTTTTTTGTTTGGCATAATTTATTAAATATAAACTTTGGCTTTTTTATTAATTCTTTAAATATATCTTTTACTTTACTAGTTACTGTTACAATTTCTGCTATTGCTATTTTTTCTATGTTATTCGCATTTACATTTATTTTTGCTTTGTTTTTTTCTAATAAATCTTTATATGCTTGTTCTAATAAACTAGTAGAATAATTTGTTTCTAATTTTCTTTTTGGAAGTTCTACTTTTTCTGGCAATCTATAAAATCTCTTAGAATATACTTCAAATTTTTCTTTTAGTTTTTTTGATATTTCTTTATACTTTTTGTATTCTATAATTCTACTTATTAATTCTTCTTCTGTAAGTTCACTTTCATCTTCTACTTGCTTTGGGAGTAAACTTTTTGATTTTATATATAGTAATGTTGACGCCATTAAAACAAATTCGCTTGTAACATCTAAATTTAGCTCTTGCATTGCTTTAATATATTCAATGTACTGATCAGTTATTTTGCTTATATTTACTTCGTGTATATCCATTTTATTTTTATCAACCAAATGGCATAATAAATCAAGTGGTCCTTCAAAATTATCTAATCTGATTTCATATTTATTTGTTTCTAATGTTAAAATGTTATTCATTGTTACTCCTCTATTTCTTGCGTTACTATTTTTAAACTATCCTCCATATATCCTTTTTTTCTTAAGTAATTTAAAATATCTTCTTTGTCTTGCAAATTTAACTTTTTAATAAAAATATTTTTTGCAGATTTAATTTCATATTCTAGCAATTCTTCTTTATTATTGCATATGTATGTATCTATTAAATCTTTTTTTATTCCCTTAGATATTAATTTATATTCTATTTCTTTTATTGATAAGTTGTTTAAATTTATAAATTCTTTCACAGCTTTTTCTATGTATTTTTCATCATTTATATAATCTAATTCTTTTAGCTCATCAATAACATCATTTAAAAGCTCTCCCTCGTCTGAAATGAATTTTTGCCTGATTTCATTTTCTGTTCTTTTTTTAAATAATATATATTTTAATACTTTTGTTTTTAGTTTGTCAAATTCTTCTAAATATTCCATTTAGCATCTCCATACATTTATTATTACTCATCTATTTCTTCATCTTCTGCTGTTTCGCTATCTCCTAAACTTTTTTCAAATGCTTCTTCAAAATTATCTCTTACTTTTTTCTCTATTTCTTTCATTATATCTGGATTTTCTTTTAAATATTTCTTTGCATTTTCTCTACCTTGTCCAATTTTTTCTCCATTATAACTAAACCATGATCCGCCTTTTTCAATAATGTCTAAATTAACTGCCATATCTAAAATATTTCCTTCTTTAGAAATTCCTTTTCCATATACAATGTCAAATTCTGCTTCTCTAAATGGTGGTGCTACTTTATTCTTTATTACTTTTACTCTTGCTCTATTTCCTATAACTTCTCCATCTTGCTTTATATTTTCTATCTTTCTAATATCTAATCTAACAGAGGCATAAAATTTTAATGCTCTACCACCTGTTGTAGTTTCTGGATTTCCAAACATAACTCCAATTTTTTCTCTTAATTGGTTAATGAATATTATAACTGTTTTGCTTTTATTTATTGCACCTGCGAGTTTTCTTAATGCTTGTGACATAAGTCTTGCTTGAAGACCCATATGTGAATCTCCCATATCTCCGTCAATCTCTGCTTTTGGAACTAATGCTGCAACAGAGTCTACAACTATTACGTCTAAAGCACCGCTTCTAACTAGGCTCTCTGTAATTTCTAATGCTTGCTCTCCTGTATCTGGTTGAGATACTATTAAGTTATCTATATCAACACCTAAATGTTTTGCATATACTGGATCTAAGGCATGTTCTGCATCAATAAATGCTGCCTCCCCATTCATTTTTTGTGCTTCTGCTATAATATGAAGTGCAAGTGTTGTTTTACCAGAAGATTCTGGTCCAAATACTTCTATTATTCTTCCTCTTGGAACTCCTCCAATTCCAAGTGCTATATCTAAAGCCAACGAACCTGTTGGTATTGCCTCTACATTCATCGCTTTATACTCTCCAAGTTTCATTACTGAACCTTTTCCAAATTGTTTTTCAATTTGACTTAATGCTACTTCCAATGCTTTTTTCTTTTCTAAATTTTCATCACTCATTTTTTATTCCTCCTCAAAATTCGTGAAGCGAATTTTGTTTTTTTCCATTTTTCACTCTTCACTTATTACATTTAGTTATTATTTTATGTCAGTTTCAAACGTATGTTTGCTATTATTATATATGATAAAAAATTTTTGTCAAGTATTTTTTTAAATTTAATTAATTATCTTTCACTTTGTACCAATTGTCAATATTATAATACACATTATACCAATTTCCATTTAAATCTCCCTTTAAATTTTTATTGCTTAAAACATATATACTATTAAAATATAAACTAATAAATGGCATATCCTGCTTGTATAACTCCTCTATTTTTATATATTTTTCTTTTAAAACATCTTCCTGATTTTCTATGTTTTTTACTTCATTTAATATCGTGTTTATCTCTGGACTACTATAATTAGATAAGTTATCAATACTAAAATATGTGTTTAATTTTGGACTATTTGATATAACTTGTCCACTTAGAATTATATCATAATTTTTGTTTTTTATATAATTATTAAATTGATTTTCATTAACTTTTATTATATTTAATATTATGCCTACTTTATTTAGTTGCTCTTTTATATTTTCTGCGACTTTAATTCGCGCTTCATTTTCTTTATTTACAAGCAATCTTAATCTTAACGTTCTTCCATTTTTTCTCCAAGTATTATTGCTAAAAGTCCATCCATCTTCTATTAAAGCATTTTTTGCTTTATTTATATCGTATTCATTTTTATCTTCAATACAGTGTAAATAATTACTATCATTTAAAGGAAAATCACAAATATTATATTTATTATTATATATATTGTAATTAATTTGATTTTTATCTATTGAATAATAAATTGCTTTTCTAACTTGATTACTGCTTAGTATTGAATTTTTATTATTCAAAATTAAATAGTCAAATTCTCTGCCTGAATATTGAAAAGTATTATATCCTATACTTCCAATATATTCTTCATAATGGATATTATTTGTTATCATTAAATCTATTTCCTTTTTTGTTAATGCTGTATATAAATCTTTTACGTTTTCTTTTAATATTAAGTTTATTTTAGTTGTTTTGGATGAAGCATCTACATTAGCTCTTTCTAGTGTTATATTATTATCTTCTGTTTTTGTTATTTTAAATTTACCTGTACCTATTGGAATATACGAATCTGCTTTAAATATATTTTCATTTTCTGAAAGTATTGGTATACACATTAAATATTCAAAGAATTCTACTTCTTTATTTAAAATTATTTTTATAGTATAATCATCAATTTTTTGTATCTCTTTTATTTCGCTAACATTTTCTTTATATATGGAATCTATATCACCGCTTTTTAATGTATTTATAGTAAAAATTACATCATCTGCAGTAAATTTTTTACCATCATGAAAGTAAACATCATCGTTTAGTTTTATAATATATGTTGTATTGTTTATTTTAGAAAATTCTTTTGACAATTTATTTTCAATTTTAAAGTCATAAGTTATATCTACTAATGGTTCAAATACAAGTTTAGTTATATATTGAACATCTCTATTTTTGCTGAGTATTGGATTTATTGTATCAAAATTACTTATTCCTACGTTTATTTCTTTAACCATATTTATTTCAACTTTGCCATTTTCTATAACATAAGCCTTGCTTTTTCCATCTTTATATAGCATATATATGGCTAGTCCAATTAATGAAAATACTATTGCAAAAAATATATATTTAAAGGCATTTGTTTTCAATATATCACTCCTACATACAAAAAGGAGCCAATATTATTACTAGCCCCCCTTATTATTTTTAATAATATAATCTATTTTCTTGATTCTATTATTAGTTTCATTCCTGTTCTATTTTCTCCTTCTACCTCAACATCTGCAAATGCTGGAATACAAACTAGGTCAACACCTGCTGGAGCTACAAAGCCCCTTGCTATTGCTACAGCCTTAACTGCTTGATTTAGTGCTCCTGCACCAATTGCTTGCATTTCTGCTTTGTTACTTTCCTTAACTAATCCTGCAATTGCTCCTGCTACTGAATTTGGATTTGATTTTGATGAAATTTTTAAAACTTCCATTTTTTGCCTCCTAAAATTATTTTTTTGTAACTCTATTTTTTGTTTCATTTGTTACTCTATATTTATAATATATTTTATTAATATTGTCTATATATTTTTGGTAAAAAAAGGAAATTTTCATCGCGTAAAATACTTGTATTTCGCCAAATATTATAATTTTATTCTATCAATTTTTTCTGCTCGACAAGTTTCGCTATTTATTTCTACAATACAACCATTTAATACAATATTTTTATCGTCACTGACTTTATACTTCTCTGGAAGTGTAGTTACAAATCTTTTTATAGATGCATCTACATCCATTCCTATTACCGATTTTTTAGGTCCTGTCATTCCTATATCTGTAATGTATGCTGTTCCATTTTCTAATATTGTTTCATCTGCTGTTGCAACATGAGTATGTGTTCCAAACAAACAAGTTACTTTTCCATCTAAAAAATATCCCATAGCAATTTTTTCTGCTGTTGCTTCTGCATGAAAATCTACAAATATTATATCTGATTTAGAATCTATTGTGCTTATTATATCTTTTACTTTAATAAATGGATTTTCTGATAAAACATTCATGCTTGCTCTTCCTATTAAGTTTATTACCGCAATTTTTTTGTTATTACATTCATATATGCCATATTCATTTCCTACAACATCCTTTGGATAATTAGCTGGTCTTAATAATTTTTTGTTGTCTATTATATTAAATATATCTTTTTTGCCCCATGTGTGATTTCCCATGGTTACAACATTTACACCTGATATTAATAATTCTTTAAAAATTTTTGACGTTATTCCCATACCGTCACTGCTGTTTTCTCCATTTGCTATAACAAAATCTATATTCTGATTTTTAATTAAATCTGGCAATATTTCTTTAACTTTATTTACACCGCCTGTTCCTACTATGTCTCCTATTAATAAAACTTTCAAAACTTTCTCTCCTTTCATTTGATTTTTTGTATTATACTATAAATCTTTAATTTTAGCAAATAAGTAGATGGTGTTCTAAATTATAATTTTTTTAGCGAATTTTAAAAGACTCCAGATAATTCTGAAGTCTTTGATATTATTTTTTATTCAGATACTTCGTATTTACTTACCCAATATCCTGAGAGTGGTTGTTCATCCCAAGTAAATGCCTCTGATATTTTATATCCCTCTTTTGTTGGTGTAGTTGTATTCGTATCTATAAAGTTGATTGATAAGGTTTCAGTTAATAATTTATCTCCATCCATATAATCAGATTCTTTCGATAAATCTACTATCTTATATTCATATCTTGGAATCCATACCCAATATGCTATTTTTTTATCTGTTACGTTATTTATATTTGCTTTGTCTGCATCTGTTAATTCTTGATCTGATGTTACTATATTTGCCCAGATTTTATCTTTGTAGTTATACCAATTATTTGGTATATTTGTTGGTTCTCCATTTTCATTAAATTCTATTTTGTTTCCTATTGTTTCGTTTTCTCCTTGATCATCATATGTTACATAGTATGCATTTGTTTTTTTAAATCCACTTAAATCTGGAGCTGTTTTTGGAGTTGAATCTAATATTACTTCTTCAGCAAATACCTTTCTTACCATTGTATATCCAATGTTATCTTCTATTTTTATTTCGTATATTTTATTTGGTATTAAATCTGTAAATGTATATAAGTCTGTTCCTGTATATTTTAGTTCTCCATCTAGATAGTATTTATATGGTCCAGTACTATTTTTTATACTACTTATTTTTATTTCACCAGTAATTGTTTTTTCAATGTTAAAGTATGGTACTCCTGAGACTTCATACTTACTTACCCAGTATCCTGAGAGTGGTTGTTCATCCCAAGTAAATGATTCTGGTAATATATATCCATCTGCTTGTAATTGATTTAGTGTTTTTTGTATTATTTCTCCACTAGCTGTTTTTTCTTTATATATATCTCCTTTACTTAAAAATTTTACATCAATATCTCCATATTGTGTTACTGCATTTCCCTCTGAAGGACTTGATAATGCTGAATCTGTATAATATGTTATCTTATATGCATATCGTGGTATCCATACCCAATATGCCATATTTTGACCAGATTTTGTTACTACATTTGCCCATATTTTATTTTTATAGTCATACCATCCTTTTGGAGCTTCTTCTACAATTCTTCCACCTATTGTTTCATTTTTTCCTTGATCATCATATGTTACATAATATGTATTTGCCTTACTAAATCCTGTTAAATCTGGAGTATTTACATATATTTCTCC
This sequence comes from uncultured Clostridia bacterium, assembly GCA_947630255.1. Lineage (GTDB taxonomy): Bacteria > Bacillota > Clostridia > TANB77 > CAG-508 > CAG-452. Next base: position 12,678 of record CANRGU010000005.1, read on the forward strand.
TATTTCTTCATAATCACCACCTGAAACTGAACCTGTTTCTAATATAAAGTCCTCATATGAATCATATCCCTTTACTTTTATTCCAATTTCAAAGCACCATTTTATTTCATTTTTTACATTATTATCTTCCAAATTTGTTGGTACATAATATAATTCTCCCATTTCAACAGCTATTTTATCTTCATATCCTTTTTTTACATCTGATCCTATTATGTCTTTCATTTCCATTTTAGGGGTTCTATCTGTTGCCCCTGCATTTATATCTGATAAATCTGTAGCATCATCTAAATAATCTCCCAATCTTTTATCTACCATATATATCTCTACTTGTTCTTTATATTGTGACATCATAGTTTTAAAACTTGCTTCTTTTCCTCTACCTATTAGTCCCCCGTTTATTGCTACATTTATTGTTACTCCTACTAGTATTAACATTACGATTATTGTTATTATTAATGCTATTAAAGTAATACCTTTAAAATTTTTCATATCTCGTCCTTTCTTTCTTTTTACATTATTTCTGGCTTATAAATCCAATCGCATTTATTTATGATTTTTTTAGTATATAAGTAAGAATTGCTATGTGAAGCATGACCCAACCAAGAATTCAAGCTTTTTACAGCTTCAATAGTATTTAAATTATGCTCTCTATATAATCTATTCCATTCTTTAATCCTTTTATATATCTTTTTTTTATTTGCATTTTTCAATATAATTTTATTAACAAATATTCTATATCCACAAAAACTTAATCCTTGCTTATGTTTAAAATAACTAGTTTTACAATTTAATTTTAAATCTAAATTTTTGTTTAAAAATTCTTCGATTAATTGTTTAGTTTTTTTACATTCATCTTTGTCATTCATTATCATTACAAAATCGTCCATATATCTTACATAGTATTTTACATTCAATTTTTCTTTTATATAATGATCTAATTCGTTAAGATATATATTTGCAAAATACTGAGAAGTATAATTTCCTATTGGAATTCCTTTTTTCCCTGTGCCATCAAATATTATTCTTTTAGTTAATTCTAAAAATTTAATATCTTTTACATATCTTTTTATTATATTAAATAACCTTTGTTTATCTATACTATAAAAGAATTTAGATATATCACATTTTAAAATATAGAAATCAGTATTTTTTTTATATTCTTTTTTCATGTAAGATTGAATTTTTTTAGATGCTTTATGCACACCTTTATTTTCTAAGCATGCATAAGAATCTTCTATCATTTTAGGTACAAAAATTGGCTTAATAAATTCTTCAACATACCACTGATGTATAACTCTATCTTTAAATGGCAAAGCTAATATAATTCTTTCTTTTGGTTCATAAATTATAAATCTTCTATATATTCCCTGCTTGTAATTTCCTGTATATATTTCTTTTAATAAATTAACTAAATTCGTTGCTAAATCTAATTCATACAAAATAATTTCTTTATTTGAGTGTTTTCCTGCCGACGCTCGTTTATATGCGTTATACATATAAGTAAACTTAACTTTTTTATCAAATATGTTATTTACCCTTTTGGGCATCTTTTTAACCACCCACCTATTATTCTTCCTATTTCTGAAAGTTTTTCGTTCCAAACCATATAATTCTTTTCTGTTATATACTTGCTTAAAAAGGATATTCTTACAAATGTTTTTAATACATATATTTCAATATCTGCGTTTTTTAAATATTGCTTTCTTTTTACATTATCACTTTCCTTCCATGCGAATATAATTTGTCTCTCTACAAAATATAGACTATTTTTTATATCTGCACACAAATCAAATCTTTCAGATTTAGGATATTTATTTAGTAAATTTTTTGTATAAAATATTAAATTGGTAACTTTTTCGTATACTATCAATCTTTCATCTTTGCTTGCCATTTTATTTTATAATAATACCTCACTTTCATTTTCACTACTTGCACTGTATTATGTTTTTTAACTTTTTACCACTTAAGGAAGGAATTACATCTCTTTTGTGCAAGATAATACGGATTAATCCTTAAATCAATCCCCTCTAACCCCCCGAATATTTTTAATATTCTTTTTGCACAAGAGTCCGGCACCACACACAACAGCAGCACGAGAACCGTTGTTACTGTTGCTATTGCCATTGTTGTTGTTGTAATTGAACACCCCGTTGTAACTACGTTTGAACACAGGGTTCGATGAAGTCGCGAGATTAGCGTTCGAAGCACCAAGACATAACACCTATTTACTCATTTATTCCATATTGGAAACCAATTTATGTTGTTTTGTTTTTAAGTCAAATTGCAGGTCCAGTACTAATTTTAAAGTCCGGCACCACACACAACAGCAGCACGAGAACCGACGCCACTGCTGCTAAGGCCACTGCTGTAGTAGTAATTGAACACCCCGAGGTAACTACGTAAGAACACAGGGTACGAGGAAGCCACGAAAGAAGCGTTCGAAGCACCCTTCCATTTTTTTGTCTCGAGCGTAGCATCTCCTGGTATGGATGTTTCACTGTTGTACACATTCTTATATTTATCATCTGCATTATATATATATGTATTGTAACTGTTACTCTTATTATAAATTCCCGCTACATACTCGTATTTTCCTGCTGCCATTTGCATAATTCCTGAATCATTTCCTGTAGTTGAATCAGTAATACTTGAAGAATAACCTGATGGACACTCTCCATATGCTGATGCTGCAAGCATTGCTGCTGTTCCATATTCTGTGTTTTTTATCATGTGTACGTCTATTCCATTTGAGTCAGATGTTTCTTTTACTTTATTATCTTGTACTTCTATTGTTGCACTTAGTCCTAATGGACCGCCTGATGTTTCCATCTGCCTACATAATAAGAAAAAGTTAGATGCTGTTGTACTTACTAATGATGGTGCTCCTGGTCTTGATTGTAAATTTGCTTTGCTTATTGTTGGATGCATTATTGCTAGCATTATTATTAGCAGTAGAATACATCCTAATTTGTAATTTGTTTTAATTTGTTTTTTCATTTCTTTTCCTCCTTATTTATTTTTTTATTTAAAAACTGTTTTTAAACACAAAAAACAGACTCGATTTATATTATTAATCGGTCTGTTATATACAAGTTTAATAAAGCACATTTCGTGCTTATTTGTTCGCCTAGATTACCCTCTCTCTCTCTCTCTCTCTCTCTCTCTCTACAGCCGCAAGTGTTTTCAGTCTTCATACTGTGTTTTCCTTCTTTCTTTTGTTTATTTTCTTTTTATTCTATACTTATTTCTATTTTTTGTCAATATTTTTGTGTAGCAATATAAAAAAAACTGGCAACTAATTATTTCTAATTAGTTGCCTTTCATAGCAATCTTTTATTATTTTGCATATTCTATTGCTCTGGTTTCTCTAATAACATTTACTTTTATTTGTCCTGGATATTCCATTTCTGTTTCAACTTTTTGTGCTACATCTCTCGCAAGTATTACCATTTGACTGTCTGATATTTTGTCTGGTTTTACTATTAACCTTACTTCACGTCCTGCTTGAATTGCAAAAGATTTTTCAACTCCTTCAAAAGAATCTGCAATTTCTTCAAGTTTTTCTAATCTTTTAATATATGCTTCTAATGTTTCTCTTCTTGCTCCAGGTCTTGATGCAGATATTGCATCTGCTGCTTGAACTAAAACGGCCTCTATTGTTTTTGGTTCTACATCTCCATGATGGGCTTGAACGGCATTGATTATTGTTTCGCTTTCTTTATATTTTCTTAATACATCTACGCCTATTTCTACGTGAGTTCCTTCCATGTCATGGTCTAATGCTTTTCCTATATCATGTAATAATCCTGCACGTCTTGCAATTTTAGGGTCTAGTCCTAATTCTTCTGCCATAATTCTTGCTAAATTAGAAACTTCTATTGAATGATTTAAAACATTTTGTCCATAACTTGTTCTGTATTTTAATTTACCAATCAATTTAATTAAATCTGGATTTAATCCATTAACTCCAGTTTCTAAAACTGCTCTTTCTCCTTCTTGCTTAATTATATTTTCTACTTCCTCTTTTGCCTTTTCAACCATTTCTTCGATTTTTGCTGGATGAATTCTTCCATCTTCAATTAATTTTTCTAGTGCTATTTTTGCAACTTCTCTCCTTAGAGGATCAAATCCTGATAATATAACTGCTTCTGGTGTATCATCAATTATTAAATCTATTCCTGTTAATGTCTCTAATGTTTTTATGTTTCTTCCTTCTCTTCCTATGATTCTTCCTTTCATATCATCATTTGGAAGGGCAACTACTGAAACTGTAGTTTCTGATGTATGGTCAGCTGCACATTTTGAAATAGCATAACCGATAATCTCTCTGGCATTTTTTTCTGCATTTTCTTTAGCCTTACTATCAGATTCCTTTATAAGCAATGCCTTTTCGTCTGAAAGTTTTTTGTCTAGTTCTTCTAATAGCATTACCTTTGCTTCTTCTTTAGATAGTCTAGAGATTTCTTCAAGTTTTTTTGTTTGTTCATCATAAATTTCCATTAAGTTTCTTTCTCTTTCTTCACTTGCTTGAATTCTTCTATCTAAGTCCTTTTCTTTACGTTCTAAATTGTCAGAACGTTTCTCTAAGTTTTCTTCTTTTTGTATCATTCTTTTTTCTTGTAGTCCTATTTCACTTCTTCTTTCTTTAATCTCTTTATCTAATTCATTTCTAGATTTCATAATTTCTTCTTTTGCTTTTAAAATTTCTTCTTTTTTTGCATTTTCGGCCTCTTTTTGAGCATTTGATATTATTCTTGATGCTTCGCTTTCTGCTCCTTTTATTTTAGATTCAGCTGTTTTTTTTCGTATTACCATACCTAATGGCAAACATACAGCTGCTGAGATAAGAAAGGTGACTACTGCTATTATTGCTTCAACCATAAAATAATGCACCTCTTTCTATTTAATTTTCAATGTTCAGATAAATATATATAACTAAATTAATTCTTTTTAGAATATATTTTAACTTTCTGTACTATTCTATTTTACCATTGATTATTTAAAACTGTCAAGACAAAAACGTTAAATATTATAAGAAGAGTGCTGGTTAATCCAGTACTCTTCTATTTGAGAATTATTGCTCAATTTAATATGACTACATTTCTTCTATTTCTTCTTTGGTTAATCCTGTTATTTCTATTATTTCTTCTATTGGCATATTCTTTGCTTTTAGTTTTTTTGCTATTTCTTTTTTTTCGTTCTTCATTCCCTGCTTTATCCCTTGTTTTATTCCCTTCTCTTCTGCTGTTTCTAATTCTGATTCCCTATCTGCTATATATTTTTCTCTGAGTTCTGCTATTCTTACTTTTGCTTCATCTGCACTTATTTCTTCTAATGCTTCTATTGCTTCTTTTATTTCTTCATCTTCCTTTGCCATCTTCTTCGTTTCCTCCCCTTCAGGATTTTCCAAAAATATTATCCACTTCCTTAGGTCCCCTTCTTCTTCCTTTTCTTTTATCTTTAATAACTCTATTATATGTATTTCTAAGTCTTCTGTCAATACTGTTTTTCCATTTTCTGTATTTATTATTTGCCATTTTGTATGTATTGGTAACTTTTCTAATTTTTCTATTTTATAATCTAAAAATATTATTCCTATACTCCTATTTAGTTTATTATAATTCTCTCCTACTTTTAGTTGCTTTAAATATAACTTTGACCAATAATATAATATCCTTTTTTCTATATTTTTATTATCTACTATTTGCATTTCTATATCTACTGGATTTTTATTGTTTATTGTTGCTCTTACATCTATTATTCCTACTTTGTCTTCTGCTTGCTCTCCCCATAAATATGGTGTTTGTTCTAGTTCTATTGTTTCTACTTTTTCTCCTATTACATCTCCTATCAATTTTTTTGTTATCCTTTCATGTTTTTGTTCCCCAAATAGCATGTGAAATACTACATCTAATTTTGGAGACAATATTTTTATTTCTTTTTTCATATTTTTCATCCTTTCACTTTTTAGTTTTTTATTCGGGCGAACGCAAAATCTGCCCTACAATGTTTTTATAGGTTGCTCTAAAGCGCAACTTAGATATTTTCACCTCCTATTAGATATAATTTTGTCTTTTCTTTTTGGGATTTACTTGGATAGAGTTATCCATTGAAATTTAAGTTTGATAAAAGAAAATGGGAACAAATAATTTGCCCCCATCATTTATATTTTACATTTATTTACATTTTTTTGCAATAAAAATTCATCGCATTTTTCGACAGAACTTCATACGAAGTTCTTCTTGGTGTGATATTGTGTGTTGTTTACATAATGTTTTGTGTGTTTTCTAATTTTTTACAAAATTAGAAAGTCGTGCTGAGACGCACAGAGTAACTGCTATCGGCATAGTAGTTGCTAATATTACCATTGCCAAAGCGAGCGTTATACGCGCGACCAACATTGTACTGTGAAGACGACCAGTAGAAGTCGCAAAGTCCGAACGTTGGGAAGTTAACTGTCGTCAATTCGATGTCTTTTCTTTTTGAACACATATCTGCAAACGCTGCCCATTCTGATTTTGACGGTACAAACCATGTACATCCTTTGTCCTGTCTTTTGTCCTTAATCACTTCCCACATATCATTTGGATCTAAAGTTCCGATATACGGCGGCTACCTCAGGCTTATAAACATACTCCGTATTGACTTCTCCTTGTCCAAAATCATTATCGTAGGAACCCACTTTTTTATCTAAGTTCCCACGTGCACTTGCATACCAAGTATGAGTAGTATTATCAACATCATCTAATGCCATTACATAAAATCTATTGTTTGTTCCCGTGCTTTCTTCTGATAATTTTACCATTGGAGCTTTATAATTTCCAAATTTTGCAGACGCAACTTCTTCAGCTTCTTTTATATAAGTTTTTAAGTCTTCTGTCTCTGCATTGTATTCATATATGCCCCAATCATCACCCCACTGTCGAGGTCCCTCTGATCCTATTGCTAAGTCCGCATATATGATTCCATCAGGTTCAGAATCTCCATCTAAATTCGCATAATATCCTTCGCAATTTTCTGTTATAGGAATGGGATCCAGCTTTGGTTCATCAGTTATATTTCCATTTTTACTTACATAAAATGTGTTTCCTGATTTGCTCGTATATCCACCATCGTCAGCTTTTGTAAATCCATTTGGTAAATTTTCATTTAACTTATTAAAATCTACCTCTGTTTTGTCATTAACTGCTCCCACTACTGATGAATATAACATTTCTTTGTCTTTTTCATATTGTGTTCCTGTTTTTGCTTCTTGTGCTCTTGATATTAATCCTCCATTTAATGCTACACTTAGTGTTACTCCTACTAATATTAACATTACGATTATTGTGATTATCAATGCTATCAGTGTAATTCCTGATTTTGTTTTTAGACTTTTGTTTTTGGAATTTTGTTTTCCAATTGTTAATTTTTTGTTTTTCATATGCTTTTCTCTCTCCTTCATTCGTTTTTAATCACTTGAACCTTATGCTTTATGTCGATTATAATTTATACATTATTGTTTGTCAATATTTTTATTAATATTTTTCCAAAATGTTTTTTGCAAAAAAATGATAGGCTTTTTTGCCTATCATTCTTACAATAAAATTGGTTGGATTTGTTCTTTCTCTAATGCTTTTAAAATAGTGTCTAAAATATATTTTGGATCAAATACCAATGAACGTGGTTTAGTTATTGGATTATCTTGCCTAAATGGAATAAAATATATATGTTTTCTATTTAATAGTTTGCCTATATTTTCAGCACTTCCGTGAAAGTCCATCGTTTGTAGATATTCCTATTACTAATGGATTTTCATTTCTTAAATGTGATTTTGAAGCCATAAGAACTGGTGTATCTGTAATTCCATTTGCCATTTTACCCATGGTATTTCCGCGTGCATGGGGCTATAACCATAATATCTGTTAATCTCTTTGGTCCTATTGGTTCTGCATCTTCTATCGTATGAATTATTTTCTTTCCAGTTATGTTTTCTATTTTATCAATAAAATCTTTGGCTTTTCCAAATTTACTATCAATGTTATAACTGTTAAAAGACATTATAGGTAAAACTTCGGCTCCTTCTTCTATTAGCCTTGATATTTGTGGAATTGTTTTCTCAAATGTGCAAAAAGAACCAGTTAAAGCAAATCCGACTTTTTTTCCAACGAGTAACATTATAAAAAGTCCTCCCCTCTTATGTGTATCTATATATTATATGAATTTATGCATACAAGGGTGAGGACTGTTTTTATTAATCTTTAGATTTTATTAATATTAATATTCCTTGTTTTATATCTATCATTGCTTTCTTTTCTATTTGTTCATTGCTTACTCCTATGCTATGTCCTATTTCTAAGGTATCATCTGTTAATGGATATTTAAAACCTTTCAAAGTTATTCCACTTACATTAGTTGTTAAAGGAATTAGAGATATATATTTATAATTTTCATCTTTTTCTAATATTGTTTTTTTATCTATTAATTGAATTTCATTTTTGCTATCTAAGATTTTGCATGATATGTTTTTTTCTAAAGTTTCTTTTAATATATGTATATTTGCTATTACATGGTCAATTCTAGTTCCTGTTGCTCCAAGTATTGTTATATTTGTACTTTTTAATTCTATTGCTAATTTAAGTGCCATATGTGTATCTGTATAATCTTTTTCTGGATTTAATTCTTTTATTATTATATCTTTATTGCTAACATATTTTTCTAATATTTTTTTATCTATTGAATCGAAATCTCCTATTATATAGTTTGGTATAATACTACATTTATCTAATAGACTTAAACCGCTGTCTGATGCTATAATATAGTCAAATTTATTCTTTTTATAAAAATTGATAAAAAAATTTTCTTCAGTTTTTCCACCTGTTATTATTAATGTCTTTATCATCTTATTTATCATTTTCCTTTCTATTTTTTTATTATATATTAAGATTTTATTAAAAACAATGCTTTTTTAATTATATTGATGTATAATTAATAGTATGAGGTATTTATATGAAAAAATTTATTTTTAAGATTTTTCTTTGGATATTTATTATATTATTGTTAATATTTTCGATAATTGCTGCTTTAGGGTATTTTAAATATAAAGATGCAATTAAAGAAATATCATTAATAGATAAGGTTCAAGAAATACGAGGAAATGATAATTATACTAAATTGGAAGATATTTCAGATGATTATAAAAATGCTGTTGTAGCAATAGAAGATCATAGATTTTATAATCATAATGGTATAGATATAATATCTATGGTGCGTTCTACATATTTTAATTTAAAAATAAAATCTTTATACTATGGGGCAAGTACAATTACTCAGCAAGTGGGAAGGTTATTGTATTTTACTCAGGAAAAATCGCCTATTAGAAAAGTTGCAGAAATATTTGTAGCTTTTGATTTAGAAAAGAATTATTCTAAAGATGAAATTTTGGAATTATATTTGAATCTTATGTATTTTGGAAATGGATATTATGGAATACATGATGCTTCTTATGGATTTTTTGATAAGTCTCCAAAGGATTTAACATTTTATGAGGCGACTTATTTAGCGGGCCTTCCAAATGCTCCAAGTGTTTACTCGGAAGATGATAAACTCGGTGAAGAACGTAGACTTCAAGTAGTTGAGGCAATGAAAAAATATGGATATATAAATGAATAATGCAAAAAAAGATGTAAATTTTATAAATTACATCTTTTTGTTATTGTATAGGAAAATTTGAATTTTATTTTACTAATTCTGCTGTTTCTTCTGCTATTTCTAATTCTTCGTTTGTTGGTATTACATACATTTTTATTTTTGAGTCTGGCATGCTGATTATTCCTTCATATTGTTCATTATCGTTGTGTGAACTGTCAAATTTAATTCCAAGTTCTTCTAGTCCTGATACGCATCTACAAATTACGTCTGGATTATGTTCTCCTATTCCACCTTCAAATATTATTGCATCTACGTGTCCAAGTACTGCCATGTATGAACCTATATATTTTTTTACTCTATATGCAAACATATCAAGTGCAAGTGTTGCTCTTTTATCTCCTTGTTTTTCTAATTCTTTTAAGTCTCTTATGTCTCCTGTTTTTTCAGAAATTCCAAGTAGTCCAGATTTTTTGTTTAAAATTGTTGTCATTTCACTTATGTCCATATTCTCTTTTTTCATAATAAATTCTAATATTGCTGGGTCTAAATCTCCAGATCTTGTTCCCATAATTAATCCTTCAAGTGGTGTAAGTCCCATAGAAGTATCTACGCATTTACCATTTTTTATTGCTGCAATACTTGCTCCGTTTCCTAGGTGGCAAGATATTATATTTATATCTTCTAAATTCTTTCCTAATACTTTTGCAGCTTGTTTTGCTATAAATTTATGTGATGTTCCATGTGCTCCATATCTTTTAATTCCATATTTTTCATAATATTTATATGGTATTGCATAAAGTGCTGCCTTTTCTGGTATTGTAGTATGGAAGGCTGTATCAAATATTAATGCTTGTGGAATTCCTGGCATTATTTTTGTACATGCTTCTATTCCTTGAATATGTGCTGGATTATGAAGTGGTGCATACTCTATTGCGTTTTTATAATCCTTCATAACTTCTTCTGTAATTAAAACAGGTTTACTAAATTTAGGACCTCCATTTACTATTCTGTGTCCTATTGCACTTATTTCTGATAAGTCTTTTATTGCTCCTCTTTCTTCATCTAATAAATATTTTACTACTTTTTCGAAAGCATCTGTATGATTTGGAATATCCATTTCATCTCTCGTTTTCTTTCCAGTTCTATCTTTATACTCTAAAAAGGGTTTATCTATCCCTTGTCCTCCAATTCTATCACATCTTCCTGATGCTAATACTTCATCATTTTCCATATTTATTAATTGGAATTTTAATGATGAACTTCCACAGTTTACTACTAAAATTTTCATTGTTTTATCTCCTTACTTTATTTAATTTTTTTGAGCCTGAACGCACGTAATAGCCACAACTCCCACTATATCTTCTGCTTTACAGCCTCTTGATAAATCATTTACTGGTTTTGCCATACCTTGACATATTGGTCCATAAGCTTCTGCTTTTGCTAATCTTTCTACTAGTTTATATCCTATGTTTCCAGCTTGTAAATCTGGGAATATCATAGTATTTGCAGTTCCTGCAACTTTGCTTTCTGGTGCTTTTGATTTAGCAATGCTTGGTATTATTGCTGCATCAAATTGCATTTCTCCATCTATTAATAAATTTGGTTCCTTTTGTTTTGCAATTTCTGTTGCTATTCTTACTTTGTCTACTTCTTCTGCCTTTGCGCTTCCCATTGTAGAATATGAAAGCATTGCTACTTTTGGTTCTTTTCCTATTATTTGTTTATAACTTTTTGCCGTAGAAATTGCTATTTCTGATAATTCTTCTGAGTTTGGATTTTGATTTAATCCGCAGTCAGAAAATACAAATACACCATTTTCTCCAAATTCACAATTTGGAACATCTAATACACAAAATGTTGAAACTAATTTTGTGCCTGGTGCTGTTTTTAAAATTTGAAGTGCTGGTCTTAAAGTATCTGCTGTTGAATGTGCTGCTCCTGATACTAGTCCATCAGCTTTTTCTTGTTTTACCATCATCATTCCAAAAAATACTGGATCAAGCATTAATTCTTTTGCTTTTTCTATGGTCATTCCTTTATGTTTTCTAAGTTCATAAAAAGTATTTGCGTACTCTTCATAATTCTCTGATTTAGATGGATTAACTATTCGAGCTTTAGAAATATCAAATTTATTTTCATTTGCAACTTTTGCTATTTCTTCTTCATTTCCTATTAATATTATTTTACAAAATTCTTTTTTAGAAATTATATCAACTGCTTTAAGTGTTCTTATATCTGTTGCTTCTGGTAACACTATCGTTTTTATTTCTTGTTTTGCTCTATTCATCATGTCTTGTACAAAACTCATTTATATTCCTCCCTTTTTTAAACATACTTATATATTATATATATAAATTCTAAAAAGTACAATATCTTTTTGAAATTTATTTTCCTTGCAATTAGTGTATATAAATTATATAATAATTATTAGATGCGAGTATGCTGGAATTGGCAGACAGGCATGTTTGAGGGGCATGTGTGCTTAGCACGTATGGGTTCAAGTCCCATTACTCGCACCAAGCTTGCTTTATATGAGATTGAAAATAAATTTAATAATGGAGGAAAAACACTTCCCTAAGTGTTTATTTTTATGGAATTAAAATATATAGTAAATAACTTATCTAATTATACAAATGTTAGGCAGGTTTTAAAAAATGAATTTAATATGTCAAATAGATTAATTACTAAATTAAAACAGAATAAGCTAATCTATTTAAATAATGAAGATACCTATTTAGATAAAATCCTCTCTATAGGTGATACTGTAAAATGTATTATTGATTTTGACGAAACTTCTGAAAATATTGTTTCTATTAAAATGGATTTAAAAATCATATATGAAGATGATTATTTTTTAGTAGTTGATAAACCTTATAACATGGCTGTTCATCCTTCTATTCTTCATTATACTAATAGTCTCTCTAATGGTGTTAAATATTATTTTGAATCTATTGGTTTGAATAGGAAAATTAGACCTGTAAATAGGTTAGATAGAAATACAACTGGTATTGTAATATTTGCTAAAAATGAATATATACAAGAATGTCTTATAAAGCAAATGGAGTCAAAAACTTTTTACAAAGAATATATAGCAATTTTAGAAGGTGTTTTAAATAAAAAAAGTGGAACAATAAATGCTCCAATAGCTAGAAAATCTGATAGTATAATCGAAAGATGTATTGATGAAAACGGAGTAAATGCAATTTCACATTATGAAGTAATTGAAAGTAAAAATAATATTTCTTTGGTAAAATTTATCTTAGAAACTGGAAGAACTCATCAAATTAGACTTCATTCAAAGTATATTGGTCATCCTATTGTAGGTGATACCTTATATGGAAATGAATCTCCATTAATTAGTAGACAAGCTCTTCATTGCTATAAAATAGCATTTGTGCATCCAATTAATAAAAATCAAATGGAATTTATTTCAAATATTCCAGAAGATATTTTAAAACTTCTATAAAAAAAATGTCCACTTGGGACACTTTTGGTTTAAGTAAATCTATAAGCCGGGTTCTGTTTAAAACAGCCATTTATCTAGGATATATATTACTATATATCTCAAGCCACCA